>CAUVLB010000123.1:0-4363 GCA_963552595.1 uncultured Stomatobaculum sp.
CACGAAGAAGATCACGACCTTCCAGGCGGCACACGCCGGCATGCAGGAGATTGCGACCAAGGAACTCTCCCTGGAGGATGAGAAGCTCGGCAGCGTAATCGGCGAAGATTTCCTCGAGCAGCTCCTTGAAGAGAGCGAGCTTCTCGACGGTGCGAGCGATGAGCTCGACATGGAGCGCGTATCCCGCGGCGACCTGACGCCTGTCTTCTTCGGCTCCGCGCTCACAAACTTCGGTGTCGAGACCTTCCTCGAGCACTTTTTAAAGATGACGAGCCCCCCGCTATCGAGGAAGACGACGAAGGGCGAAGTGGATCCCATGCGGGATGAATTCTTCTCCGCCTTTGTCTTTAAGATTCAGGCAAATATGAACAAGGCGCATCGCGACCGCATTGCCTTCATGCGCATTTGCTCGGGAGAATATCAGGCGGGCATGGAGGTGACCCATGTGCAGGGCGGCCGCAAAATACGTCTGAACCAGTCGACACAGATGATGGCGGACGAGCGAAAGATAGTCGAGACAGCCTATGCGGGCGATATCATCGGCGTCTTCGATCCGGGCATCTTTTCAATCGGCGACACCTTGGAAAACGCGCGAGAAGCAATCGAGTTCGAGGGCATTCCGACCTTCGCGCCGGAGCACTTTGCGCGCGTGCGCCAGATTGACACGATGAAGCGAAAGCAGTTTACCAAGGGCATAGAGCAGATTGCGCAGGAGGGAGCAATTCAGATCTTTCAGGAGCGCAATACCGGTATGGAGGAAATTATTGTCGGTGCGGTCGGCGTTCTTCAGTTTGAAGTGCTGACTTACCGCCTCAAAGCGGAGTATAATGTAGAGGTGAGGCTGGATACCCTGCCCTACGAGTACATCCGTTGGATCGACGAGCCGGAAAAGGTGGAGGTCGATAAGATTCAGGGCACCAGCGACATGAAGTTAATCCAGAACCTGAAGGGAGATCCCCTGCTGCTCTTTACGCACTCCTGGAGTGTGCGCATGGTAGAGGAGCGCAATCCGGGGCTCAAGCTTCTTGAGTTCGGCAGATCTTGAGGACGGCAAGACAAAAGCAAAGACAGAGAGAAGGAGGCGGGCGGTATGAATCACAAGGAACAGATTTCGGCGTGGGTGGATGCACACAGAGAGGCATTTTTGGAGGATGTAAAGACCCTCTGCCGCATTGATTCGAGTAAGGGGGCTGCGGAGCCCGGCAAGCCGTTCGGCGACGGTCCCTACCGCGCGCTCTTGGCTGCGGAGAAGATGCTGAAGGGCTACGGCCTTGCGACCAAGAACTACGAGAACTATGTGCTCGCCGCGGACCTCGGCGAGGGCGAGCGTGAGCTTGACATTCTGGCGCACCTCGACGTGGTGCCGGGCCAGGGCGACTGGACCGTGACCGAGGCCTTCGAGCCGATCGAGAAGGACGGCGTTCTCTACGGCCGCGGCGTCGCGGACGACAAGGGGCCGGCGGTTGCGGCGCTCTACGCGCTGCGCGCGGTCAAGGAGCTCGGAATTCCGCTCAAAAAAAGCGTGCGTCTGATACTCGGCACCGACGAGGAGAGCGGCTCCGGCTGCATTGCGCACTACTATGCGACGGAGAAGGAGGCGCCCTGCACCTTTTCGCCGGACGCGGAGTATCCGGTTGTCAACATGGAAAAGGGCAGACTCGCCGGTGAGTTCTCCCTCGATTTTGCAGCGGAAAAGAGCGGTGCGCGCCTTGTCTCGCTGACGGGCGGCAGCATCGAGAACGCGGTGCCGCCGCGTGCGACTGCGGTGCTCGCGGGGGTGCCGCGCATGGTGCTCGATGTGACTGCGGACAGGGTGCGGAAGCAGACCGGCTTGAAAATCGAAATCTCGGCGCCGAGCAATACTGACGGCACGAGTTCGGCGGAGCAGGGGCATGCGACCTTGCAGAAGGTGGAGGTCAGCGGCAGAAACGCACACGCGGCTGCGCCGGAATCCGGCAAGAACGCACTGACCGGCCTGCTGCTCTTTGTCTCCCTCCTGCCGCTTGCGAAGAATAAGCTCACGGAGGCAATTCAGGGGCTCGCAGCGCTCATGCCCTACGGCGAGACGAACGGCAAGTCCCTCGGTGTCGCGTACGAGGACAAGGAGAGCGGTGCCCTCACGCTGACCTTCTCGAAGCTCTCGATTGACGAGACTTCCCTTTGGGGCCTTTTTGACTGCCGCTATCCGGTCACGATGGACGGCCCGGGTCTCGTGAAGACCTGCGAGGCGGCCTTCAGGCGCCACGGGCTCGTGTTTGACGGCAGACGTCTTCGCGCACCCCATGCGGTGCCCGCAGACTCTCCCTTTGTACAGGAGTTAAACCGTGTTTTTGAGGCCTATACCGGCCTTCCGGGCGGAACGGTTGCAATGGGCGGCGGCACTTATGTCCACGATTTAAAGAACGGCGTCGCCTTTGGTGCCTTCTACCCGGGCAGCGACACGCGTATGCACGCGCCGGATGAGCAGGCAAAGCTGGAGGAGCTCCTGACCTCGGCAAAGATTTTTGCCCAGGTCATTGTGGATCTCTGCGCATAAAGCAGCTATTAAAAAAAGTGATGGAATCGGATAGAGATATAGTATGAGGAAATGCGCGCGCCCGCGTTGACAGGGCGCGCGCATTTCTTTACAATGCCACATATCAGTGAAAGAGAGGAGGCGGGCATGGCAGTCGATATCATACGAATCAGCCACCTTGTAAAGGAATTTAAGACGGCGAACGGCGTGGTTCACGCGCTGGACGATGTCAATTTGAGCATACGCCACGGCGAAATCTACGGCATTATCGGACTCTCGGGCGCAGGTAAGTCGACCCTGGTCCGCTGTATCAACTATTTGGAGCGCCCCACCTCGGGCGATGTGTTCTTTGACGGCGTGAGTCTGTCACAGATGAAGGAGAGGGACAGGCGCGAAGTGCGCCGCTCGATGGGCATGATTTTTCAGCAGTTCAACCTCTTGGAGCAGAGGAACGTGCTGAAGAATGTCTGCTTTCCCCTGGAACTCGGCGGCATGAGCCGCGTGAAGGCGGAGGCAAGGGCCAGAGAGCTTCTGAATCTGGTGGGCCTCGCAGACCGCGAGAAGGCCTACCCGGCACAGCTTTCCGGCGGACAGAAGCAGCGTGTGGCAATCGCGAGAGCCATCGCGACAGAGCCGCGCGTGCTGCTCTGCGACGAGGCGACCTCGGCGCTCGACCCGAATACGACCGAGTCCATTCTGAATCTCATTCGGGACATCAACCGAAGCCTCGGCATCACGGTCGTCATAATCACCCACCAGATGTCGGTCATCGAGGCGGTATGTGACCGTGTGGCCATCATAGACCAAAGCCGCATTGCGGAGGAGGGAGAGGTGCAGCGCATCTTCTCGGCGCCGCAGTCAAAGATAGGGCGCGAGCTCATTCTGGGCGGCGATGTGCGCCAGGAGGAGTTCGGCGCCTCAAAGAAGATACGCGTGACCTTCGACGGTCGCTCCGCCTTTGAGCCTGTCATCGCGAATATGATACTCAGCTGTCAGTTGCCGGTGAACATACTCTTCGCGGCGACCAAGGAAATCGGCGGTCAGGCGGCGGGACAGATGGTGCTGCAGCTTCCGGAGAATGATGCGGATGCAATGAAACTCATCCACTACCTGCGCGACCGGGGCGTCAATCTGGAGGAGGTGAAGAACAGTGATTTTTAATTCACAGATTGTAGACATGCTGCTCCTCGGCTTACAGGAGACGGTCTACATGGTCTTTCTCTCGTCCTTTCTGTCCTATGTGATCGGCATACCGCTCGGCATACTCTTGGTCGTGACCGATCGAGACGGCATACAGCCGAACATCGTCATCAACACCCTGCTCGGAATCTTCATCAACATTCTGCGCTCGGTGCCCTTTATCATCATGCTGCTCGCGGTGCTTCCGATTACCCGCTTCATTGTTCGGACCACACTCGGACCGAGCGCGGTGGTCGTGCCGCTGGTCATTGCGGCTTCGCCCTACATTGCACGCATGGTGGAGAGTTCTTTGAAGGAGATGAATGCCGGCATCGTTGAGGCGGCAAAGTCCATGGGCGCGAGCAACTTCCAGATTATTTGGAAGGTCATGCTGCCGGAGTCCATGCCCTCGCTGCTCACCGGCGCTGCGATTTCCATCACGACCATACTCGGGTATTCGACCATGGCCGGCTTTGTGGGCGGCGGCGGTCTGGGAACCCTGGCCATCAACTACGGCTACTACCGCTATCGCATGGATGTGATGATGGTGACCGTCGTGGTCCTTGTAATCATTGTCCAATTGATACAGGAGTTCTTTTTATTCCTGGCACGCCGCGCGGATAAGCGCGCGCGCTGACGGAACAACTTGCTTTCCCGCAGATTGCGGGT
>CAUVLB010000124.1:0-4340 GCA_963552595.1 uncultured Stomatobaculum sp.
CGACACCCCGCTCAGACCGTGCCATGTTTCTTGGCAGGAATTTCCTCATTCTTTGTGAAGAGCATCTCAAACGCAGCAATTACGCGTTTTCTCGTGGTCTCCGGCGCAATGATATCGTCGACATAGCCGCGTTTTGCCGCACTGAGCGCCGAGCCCTGCTTCTCCAGGTAAAGCGCCTTCTTTTCTTCGAAGAAAGCAGCCTTGTTCTCAGCCTTCTCAAGCTCTGCCGCATATAGAATCTTGACCGCATCCCCCGCATCAAGCAGGGCAAGTTCGGCGTTCGGCCAAGCATAGACAATATCCGTGACCGCGCGCGGTCCGAAGACATTTGCGAGCATACCGTGAGCCGTACCGTTCAGCACGGTCACCTTCGGGACCGTGGCCTCCGCGTACGCATTGATCAGCGCCGCCACCGCCTGCGGAAGGCGTCTCTCATTGCAAAGCGTCTTCTCGAATCCCTTGCTGTTCACCAGCGTGAGCAGCGGAATGCTGAACGCATCGCAGAACTTTGCGAAACGCGCCGCCTTCTCAACGCCGCGGAAACAGACTTCACCGGAAGCCGCTGCGATAGCACCGATTGTGCAACCGTTCAGACGAATGAACGCTGTGGTTACCGAACAGCCGTAGTTCTGACCCGGTTCACAGACAAAACCGTCATCCGAAATTGCGCGGAGCACACCTGCGCCGGAAGCCTGCACGACCTCCGGAACCAAGCGGTTTAAGCTGTCCTCGCAGTCGCCGTAGGTATCATCGTCATCGTTGCTGGACGGGAGAATCCCCACCAGTGCGCGGATGCCCGCTGCGATTTCTTCCTGCGTGCCGACAAAGTCCGCCGTACCGCTCTCCTCACTGCGGAATTCCGCCGATGCGGTATCCAGCTCCGCCTCTGTGTTGCCGGAGATTGCGTTCGGCGCATGGAAGAAGAGCTTGGCATCCTTTTCCATGAAGGTGAAGTCAGCCAGCGCTGCGCTGACCGCAAGACTTTCGCCGCAGAGACCGTATACCGCCTGAATCTGCGGAACCACGCCGCTCGCAAGTGCCTGCTCTCGATAGAGGGCTCCGAACGCAAAGAGGGCGTCCGTTGCCTCTGCCAGTCTCACACCCGCACAGTCAATGAGTCCAATGACCGGTGCTCCCATTTTGACTGCGAATGCATACAGCCGTCGAATCTTCTTCGCATGCATCTCACCCACGGATCCGCCGAAAATCTGAGGATCCTGCGCGTAGATGTACACGAGCTTGCCGTCGATGGTTCCGTAGCCGGTCACGACGCCGTCCGACGTTGCTTCCTCAGAAGCTGCGCCGAAGTCTGTACTCCGCGCCGTCACATAAGCGCCGAGTTCCACGAAACTGTCCTGATCCAGTATTTCGCGGATTCTCCGGGCCGCCGTCGAATCATTGATATGACTCATATTGCAACCTCCGTTATACAATTTTAGCCGATTGTCATCGTTAATATTTTAGAAGTTTTGCATAAAAAAAGCAAGTACTTCGGCAGTTCTGAGGTACTTGCCTTTTTCGATATCTGCTATCGCTTCTGGGTAGATGTAGCAGTTTTTACGGCGCTCAATCCCACGCTTTGTGTTTTTCCGAAATTCCGGCTTCTCCGGTCTTCGGAAGGCGGCGCTTTCTCTTACGGTCGCCGCTCAGCTGCTTCTTTCCGCGGCTTCCGCTCTCGCCATCTAACTTTTCGGTCTTATTACTGTCCGCGGCCTGCTTGCCCGAATCCGCGTTTTGCTGCCTGTCCGTCGGATCCGAGTCCGTTGTTACCGGCGGCGTGGTCGCGATGTTTACGCTCGGGGTCGGTGCGATGTTACTGCCTCTACCGTTACCTCGACTGCTGCCGCCTCGACTGCTGCCGCCGCGACTTCCGCCGCCACCGCCACCGCCGCCGCTTCCGCCGGAAGTGTTGTCACTGTCGGAGTCATCGTACATCGCAAATAGGGTGATGTCGTCGTAGACCGGCTGACTGAAGTCGTAGGGCTGACCGTCTAAGTACCAGCCGATGAACTTGCCGTAGCTTCGAATCGGCTTCCGCGCGGGCTCACTTGCCGTGAGGCCCTCGCGCACGGTCTGGCTCTCGAAGGGTCTCCAAGCGCCGTTGCCGTCAAACGTAACGATGTAGTTCGGCTTCTCAAACTCGTTTGTGAAGACTGCCTCGGTCACCGCCTGTCCTCGCTTCTCCATGGTCCGCGTCGCATTCAGGACAGAACCTGTCTGCGTGACCACGTAGGTCACGGTCACCGGATCCGGATCGAAGCTGAAACCGCGTCTACCGATCGGGAGTTCCGAAATTTCATAGACGTAGGTTCCCGGAAGGCGGAAGGTGATGTCGCCGAACTCCTCCTCTCCGGCGCCCGCAATGACGAGCTGCATCTCCTGGTTGCCTCCCGCCGCAAGCGGCATCGGGAGCTGTCCGATTGCCTCGGCTGCCGTCGTGCTGACAGCGCGAAGTGCAAAGGTGAATGTTCCCGCATTGTGCGGCACCGCGCCGGTGATGACCTTCTTGACCGGCGGGTCGTGAAGAACCACAGGGCTCGCCGGATTCCAGACCGCATAGAGGGTCACGGTAACTCCGTCCGAGGTCGTGAGATTCGTGACCGGCTGTCCGTCCGTAAAGTCGGGTATCGTTGCACCCGGTGTTCGGCTCCAGCCGCCGAAGGTAAAGCCCGGTCTCGCATACTGATTCAGCGGAAGCGGGTTGGTATCTCCGCCGCCGAAGTGCGAATCCGTCATGCTGCCGATTGAATGCGGCGTTCCCGACTCATAGTGCACCGTATAGCGTTTCTGGCGGTAGACTGCGTGAATCGTAAGATCCCCGGTCAGCGGCTCGTCAAAGTTATAAGTCGAGCCGTCCGGCTTTGCCCAGTGATCAAAGACATGGTTCGTCTTGTTATCCGGACGTGCGGGTTCGGTCGGCGTGCTGCCGTGCACCGCATTTGTATCCTGTGCGATGACCGCGTTCTGATGACCCGGATCCGCATCCGGCGCATCCAGCACCGTTACCGTGTAGTGGCGCATGGTCCAACTCGCGCTGAGCACCAGATTACCTGTCACCGGCGTTGTGAAGTTTGCCGGGCTTCCGTCAGGATTCTGCCAGCCGCCGAAGTCATAGCCCGTGCGGGAGCCCGCCGGAGAGCCTCCGACTGTGGGCGGTGCAATCACCGGGTCACCGTAGACAATGACCTGTGGTGCCGGGGTCACGCTGCCGCCGTTTGCGTTAAAGCTCACGGTGTAGCGCGGCAGGAGGTAGTCGTTCGTAAACGTGGGCTCCGTTGCAGCGCTATAAGTGACCGGTGCCGAGAAGGCACCGCCGTTCTCCTGCTTTTCAATGCTAACACTGCCGTTCATCACCGTTCCGGCCTGCGTGATGTGATAGGTAATGCGATACACAGCACTGTCATAGGTATAGCTTCCCTGCGCCGCAGCCGGAGTTCCCGGTGTGGTCGCAGCGCCCGCAAGCTCGCGGAGCTCATAGACATAGTCGCCCGCGAAGAGGAAACGCAAAGAACCGATCGGAAGGGCACCCGCACCCGCGCGGTTCACCGTGTAGGTCTGCGCCCCATGTGCCGCTGTCGGCATCGGCAGGGTGCTCATGCCGGGAACCGTCGTACTGACTGCCTTAAACTCGAAGTTGAAGGTCTCAGCTGTGAGCGGTGTCGTCTCGCCGGTCGCAAGCGTCCGGTTTGCCTCGCCGCCCAGTATCTTTGTGAGTGCCGGGTCATGGTCAAACGGCGTCACGGCTGTCCAGAGCGCATAGAGGCGCACGGTTCCGCCGTTGGTTGTCGTCAGGTTGTTCACGGACGCGCCGTCATAGTAATCAGGTGTCGCTGCGGTCAGCGTGAGTCCCCAGCCCATGAACTGATAACCCGGACGGCTAAACTGATTCGGCGTCAGGTTCTGCGCCGTGTCGTAGGTCATACTGAGGTTCGACATGCTGCCGTTCACGGTCGCACCGCCTGCGTTCGGCTCAAAACGCACCGTATACGTATTCGGTGTATAAACCGCATGTACCGTCGTATCGCCGGTCACCGGGGAACCGAAGGTATAAGCCGCGTTGTTCTGATCTTCCCAGTGATCGAAGTGATAACCGGTCTTGTTCTCCGGCTGCACCGGTGCCGTAAGGCTCGTGTCGCCGTGCGCAACGTTCGTGTGCTGTACCAATTGCGCATTCTGGTACCCTGTATCCGCATCCGGCGCATCCTGCACCGTCACGGTATAGCGGTTAATCTCCCACTTTGCGTGCAGGGTAGTGTTCGCATGAATCGGCGTCGAGCCAAACGCAAACTGGCTTCCCGCCGCATCCGTCCAGTAGAGGAAGTGGTAGCCCGTCTTCTCTC
>CAUVLB010000125.1:0-4336 GCA_963552595.1 uncultured Stomatobaculum sp.
AGCAGGAGCTGATTCAACTCCTGGTAGTCCCAGTCCTTTGCCGCGACGTCCTCGCCGATTGCGCGGTTCACTGCGCGCTCTACAACATGGCCGACCATAGTGAGTATGGTCTCGCGCATGTTCTCGCCCTCAAGCACCTTAGCGCGCTCCGCGTAAATCACTTCGCGCTGGTCGTTGTTGACCTCGTCATACTTTAAGAGCTGCTCGCGAATACCGTAGTTGTTGGTCTCGATCTTCATCTGCGCCTTCTCGATTGCATTCGTGAGCATCTTGTGCTCAATGCGCTCGCCCTCCGGCACACCGAGGGCATTGAACATGCCAATCAAGTGCTCCGAGCCGAAGAGACGCATCAAATCGTCCTCGAGGGAGATGTAGAAGCAGGAAGAACCCGGGTCGCCCTGACGTCCGGAACGACCGCGCAACTGGTTGTCGATGCGGCGCGCCTCATGTCGCTCGGTGCCGATCACACGAAGACCGCCGAGGCCTCTGACCTCTTCCTGCAGCTCCTTCGACTTCTCGCGCGCCTTCTCATCCATGGCCGCAAGCGCGTCCGCATCGTAGTTTTCGCTCTCCGGATCGTACTTCTCCTGCTCTTCCTTCGGAAGCGCCTTGATTAAATCATCGCGAATCACCTCAAAGCTGCCGCCGAGCAGAATATCGGTACCGCGGCCGGCCATGTTGGTTGCAATCGTGACCGCCCCCTTCTTACCGGCCTGCGCGATAATCGCCGCCTCCTTCTCGTGGTATTTCGCATTCAGAACCTCGTGCGGAATACCCTCGCGCTTTAAGAGCTTCGAGAGCATCTCGGAGGTTTCAATCGTGATGGTACCGACCAGGGCAGGCTGTCCCTTTTCGTGGGTCGCGCGGATGTCTTCGACGACAGCCTCAAACTTTTCCTTCTTGGTCTTATACACCGCATCCGGATCGTCGATGCGCTTGACATCTCGGTGGGTCGGAATCTCGATGACGTCCATGCCGTAAGTGTTTCGGAACTCCTTCTCCTCGGTCAGCGCCGTACCGGTCATGCCGGCCTTCTTCTTAAACTTGTTGAAGAAGTTCTGGAAGGTGATGGTCGCAAGCGGCTTGGACTCCTGGCGCACATTCACGTGTTCCTTCGCCTCGATGGCCTGGTGCAGGCCGTCGGAGAAGCGTCTGCCCGGCATAATGCGGCCGGTGAACTCATCGACAATCAGAACCTCATCGTCCTTGACCACATAGTCCTTGTCGCGGTGCATGAGCTCCTTCGCGCGGAGTGCCAGAATCACGCAGTGCTGAATCTCTAAGTTCTCCGGATCCGAGAAGTTCTCGATGCCGAAGAATTTCTCAACCTTCTCGACACCTTCCTCGGTCAGGTTCACAACCTTGTCCTTCTCATCGACAATGTAGTCACCGGTCTCGGTGATCTCCTCGCCCATAATGGCATTCATCTTCGTGAACTCGCCGGAAGCCTCGCCGCGCTCCAGCTGGTTTGCGAGCACCGTGCAGGCCTCGTAGATCTTGGTCGACTTTCCGGACTGACCCGAGATGATGAGCGGCGTTCTCGCCTCATCGATCAGAACCGAGTCCACCTCGTCGATGATGCAGTAGTCGAGGTTCCGAAGGACGCGCTGGTCCTTATAAATTGCCATGTTGTCGCGCAGATAGTCAAAGCCGAGCTCATTGTTCGTGACATAGGTGATGTCGCAGGCATAGGCCTTTTTTCTCGCCTCGGAATCCATGGAGTTTACGACCACGCCGACCGTTAGGCCGAGGAAGCGGTGTATCTTTCCCATCCACTTTGCATCTCGCGCCGCAAGGTAGTCATTGACCGTGACAATCAAAACACCCTTACCCGCCAGTGCGTTCAGATATGCCGGTGCTGTGGAGACCAGGGTCTTACCTTCACCGGTTCTCATCTCCGCAATGCGGCCCTGGTGCAGCACGACGCCGCCGATCAGCTGCACTTCATAGTGCTCCATGCCGCCCTCGTACGTTCCGTCTTTGCGCTTCACGCCGGTCGCGCGGCGCGCGCCCTCGCGCACGGTCGCAAATGCCTCCGGCAGAATATCATCCAGGGTTTCTCCCGCTGCGAGGCGCTCACGGAACTTTCCGGTCTGCGCCTTCAGCTCCTCATCGCTCATCGCGACCATGGTGTCGCGAAGCGCAAGGACTTTTTCCACCTGGGGTCTGATCAGTTTTAACTCTCGCTGGCTGTGCGTTCCAAAAATACTCTCAAATAAATTCATGTTCCCGCTCTCTTCTGCCTCTCGCAGAAATGAAGTTTCGTTTTTCTTTCCTGTAAAGCTACTAACCCGTATATCCGCTCTATTTTATCACCTCTGTTTCTAAATCGCAATGGAGCATACACTTGTTATTTTGCGCTTAATTTTGCTTCTCTTTTTTATAATTTATGCTATACTGAAGTCAGCAACACTGCGGTGTTTTCGTCAAATTGTCGAAGATTTCCGCGCCATGCAACACACTTGAAAGGAGCAGAACAGTATGCGTATCACCATTAGCGGAAGAAACATCGAACTGGGCGACAGACTGAAGAATCAGGTGAACAAAAAGCTCGGGAAACTCGAGAAATACTTTGCTCCCGAGACCGAGGCGCGCGTTGTTCTGAGCCGTCGGAAGGACGCCGAAATTATCGAGGTCACGATTCCGACGAAGACCGGATGTATTCGCGCCGAGGAGTCGACTGACGACTTCTTTGCTTCCATCGATTTTGCCGAGGAAACCATTGAGCGCCAGATCAAGAAGTACAGAAACAAGCTGGTCGATAAAAAACAGTCCGCGCTTGCCTTCTCCGAGCTCTTTCTCGACGAGGGGGAGGATGACAGCGACGCGGAAATCCGCATCGTGAAGAACAAGAGGTTTGAACTGCAGCCCATGAATCCGGAGGAGGCTTGCCTCCAGATGGAAATGCTGGGACACGCATTCTTCGTCTTCCTGAACGGCGACAGCGGTGCCGTAAACGTGGTGTATAAGCGCCGCGACGGCAGCTACGGCCTGATTGAGCCGAGCGTCTGAGTTCCTTGTATCACAATTTTCTAAGAAGCGAAAGAGGTCGCGCAACTGCGCGACCTCTTTTTTGTTTGCATTTCGGCTTTTCTCTTACGGCGCAACGGCCCTGCGCTTATCCCCCGGGACCTCCCAGCCGAGTGCGCGGCGCTTTGCCTTGATATCCTCCACAATCTTCTCCGCCAATGCCTTCGGGTCGGTGTCGACATACATGACCGAGCCCAGGGTCTCGCGGGTGCCTTCCTTTAAAAATTCAATGACATTTTTCGAGCCGTGAATCTGTGCCTCGACGCAGTGGTAGGCGTTAATGCCCATCAGACGGAAACCGAGCGAAGCATCTATGCCTTTCTCATTGCTCCACTCGGGGGAAGTGAAGGCAAAGGGCATTTCCTTTAGGCTCTTGCCGAACTCATTCGCGATGCCCGCAAAAATACCGGAGGAACGGGTGTTATCGATACACTCGCCGACATGCCATACCGGCGGAAGGTCGGGCGAGAGGAAATTCCTGAGCGACTCGCCTGCCTTCGGCAGTCCGTC
Organism: uncultured Stomatobaculum sp.; assembly: GCA_963552595.1. GTDB lineage: Bacteria > Bacillota > Clostridia > Lachnospirales > Lachnospiraceae > Moryella. Next base: position 3,541 of record CAUVLB010000125.1, read on the forward strand.
CTTCATATTGCAGTAGCCCATCTTCATGAGCGGGAAGGAGGCACAGCCGTTTGTCAGGATGAGGATATTGTTCTCTAAGAGTATGTCCGCGACATCCAGCGCAGTCTTCTCATAGAGCACCTTCGGGTTGTTGCAGCCGACCATGTTGACGATGCCCAGAATTTCACCGGACTTCACGGCCTCTGCGAGCGGCGCCATGCTGCCGAAGCGCTTGTGGACATATTCGACCGAGAAACCGACCTCGGCATCTACCTCATAGGGAGGGATATAAACCGGGATACCCTTACGGTTTTCAAAGCTCTCGATGGCGCGCTTTATAATGCGCTCCGCAAGCTCCCTGGTCTCGCCGATGTTCGAGTGGCGGTGGTCGTACTCAAAGCGCTCGGCGCCGGGCAGGCGCGCCGACTCGGAGGTCGTAATAACCGTCGTTTGGAAGCAATTTGCAACCTCCATGATGGACGGGAACACGTCCTGCACGTCCGCAATCCAGAGATCCAGCGCGCCGGTGCCCAGTACCAGCTCTGCGGAAACCGCATTGCTGAGCGGAATCACACCGGCATAGCGGTACATTGCGGAGAGACCGGAACAGCAAATACCGTAGAAGCGTATGCCCTTCGCGCCCGCCTGCTTTGCGAGCTCAATGAACTTCTCCTCCTGACCGACCTTCACAATTTCGCTGACCAGGGTGGGAAGGTGTCCGTGCACTGCGATGTTCACATATCCCTTTTTAAGGGCGCCGATGTTCACCTTCGATGTCACGCGGTCGCCGACACCGAAGAGGCTGTCGGTCGCAATC
>CAUVLB010000126.1:0-4308 GCA_963552595.1 uncultured Stomatobaculum sp.
CGCCGAAAAGATGGAAGAGGCCTATGCGGATGCGGTCGATGCCGTGCTCGCGATCCTCGAATCCGGCGTTGACAAGGCGATGAACGAAGTGAATCGGAGAGAGAAAAAGGAATGAGCAGCTTTCGGAATCCGCTGGAGGGCCTGGATGTCTATCGGAACCTTGAGGAGCAGCTCAGGAAGCGGGGCGGCCCCGTGCTGGTCGGCGGGCTTGCGGATGCCGCGAAGGGACAGTTTGCGGAGGCTGTGCTCCGGGCAGAGCGCCCGCTCAAGCTCTTTGTGACCTACGATGAGCTGCGCGCTCGAGAACTGTATGAGGATCTCTTAAGCTTCGGGGCGGACGCCCTGCTCTACCCGGCGAAGGATCTTCTCTTTTTTGCGGCGGATGTGCGCAGCCACGAGCTGAGCGCCGTCCGCATCGATGTGAGACGCCGCATCGCGGAGGGCGGAAGCGGCTTTGTCGTGACAACCATAGACGCGCTCATGGATAAGCTGGAAGCGCCGGAGCGCTTTTTACGGCGCTGTCTTCGAATCAACGCGAGCGATCGCCTCGACCTCAGCGAGACCGCAAAGCAACTCGCGGAGCTCGGCTATGAGCGAAGCGCAGAAGTAGACGGACGCGGTCAGTTCTCGGTGCGGGGCGGCATTCTGGATGTATTCCCGGTCACGGAGGAGTCTCCGGTCCGGATTGAGCTCTGGGACGATGAGATCGATTCCATGCGCCGCTTCGACCCGGAGAGTCAGCGCTCCACCGAGGGCTTGGAGAGCGTACACATTTACCCGGCGCGGGAGGAGCTGCTCGGCGGTAGCGATTCCTTTCTGCGCTATTTCTCCGGGGACAAGGCGCTGCTCATACTCGATGAGCCGGAGCGCCTTTTGGAGCGCGCGCGCGAAGTGGAGCGGGAATACCTCGCAAGTGCAGAGGGGAGAGGCGAGGGGGAAACGACAAAGGAGGCCATCGTCACGGCCTCCTTGCTCTGGGAGGATCTTCAGAGCAGTGCGACTCTCTGCCTCGCGGGACTTGACAGCCGCATTCCGGATTTTACGATACGCGCTGAATTTTCAATTGCCGCGAAGGCGGTTGCGAGCTTCCCCGGCAATTTTGAGCTTCTGATCGAAGACCTGAGGCGCTACCGGCGAGAGCGCTGGTCCGTCATTTTGATGACACCCTCGCGCACCAGGGCGCGCAGACTCGCAGAGGCCTTTCAGAGCTATGAGCTCTCTGCCTTCTGTCCGGACGAGACGGGTGAGCAACTGCCGGAGGCCCAAGCGGGTTCCATCATGCTGCTCAGCGGAAAGCTGCACCGGGGCTTTGAGTATCCGCTGCTTCGCTTTGCGCTTCTCGCGGAGAGCGATCTCTTCGGGCGGCGAAAAGAAAAGAAAAAACGGCGCAAACACAGCGAGCAGGCGGGCAGTCATATCTCTGCGCTCTCTGAGCTCTCGGTCGGCGACTATGTGGTGCACGAGGAGAACGGCCTCGGCATCTACCGCGGGGTCGAGAAAATAGAGACCGACGGCGTCGCGCGGGATTACATCAAAATCGAATACAAGGACGGCGACAACTTCTATGTCCCGGCAACCCGCCTCGATGCGATTCAGAAGTATGCGTCGGCGGAGGCCGCGGTACCGCGCCTAAATCGCCTCGGCAGCCCGGAGTGGGGCAAGACCAAGACGCGGGTTAAGCGCGCCGTCCGTGAAATCGCAAAGGAACTGGTGACTCTCTACGCGACACGGCTTAAGGAGAGGGGCCACCGCTACGGGCCGGACACGGTGTGGCAGACCGAGTTTGAAGAGCTCTTCCCCTACGCGGAGACCGGAGACCAGTTGCAGGCAATTGCGGATGTCAAGGCGGATCTCGAAGAGGGCAGAATCATGGATCGCCTAATCTGCGGCGACGTGGGCTACGGCAAGACCGAGATTGCGCTTCGCGCGGCCTTTAAGGTGGTGCAGGAGGGCTATCAGGTCATCTTTCTTGTGCCGACCACCATACTCGCCCAGCAGCACTACAACAATTTTTCGCAGCGGCTCAAGGACTTTCCGCTGCGCATCGACCTCCTTTGCCGCTTTCGAAGCGCAGCCGAACAGAAGAAAACCCTCGCCGACTTTGAGCGGGGCACGGTTGACATCCTGGTGGGCACCCACCGCGTGCTCTCGAAAGACATCAAACCCCATAAGCTGGGTCTCTTGATCATCGATGAAGAGCAGCGCTTCGGTGTCGCGCACAAGGAGAAAGTGAAGCAGCTTCGGAAGGACGTCAATGTTTTGACGCTGACGGCCACACCGATTCCGCGCACCCTGCACATGAGCCTTGCGGGCATACGCGAGCTCTCCGTGCTCGCCGAGCCTCCCCAGGACAGACAGCCGGTCCAGACCTATGTGATGGAGCACAGTGACGCCATTGTGAGGGAGGCCGTGCAGCGCGAGTTGAACCGAGGCGGGCAGGTCTACTATGTCTGCAATAAAATAAGCCGTCTGCCGGAACTTGCGGCGCGGCTTGCGGCAGAGCTTCCGGAGGCGGAGGTCGCCTATGCGCACGGGAAGATGCAGGAGAAGGAGTTGGAGCGCATCATGCTCGACTTTATGAACGGCGAGATCGACGTGCTGGTCACGACGACGATAGTCGAGACCGGTTTGGACATCCCGAATGTCAACACCATCATCATTGAACAGGCGGATCACTTTGGCCTCTCGCAGCTCTATCAACTCCGAGGGCGTGTCGGGCGTTCCTCTCGCATCGGCTATGCCTTTTTGCTCTACCAGCGCGGCAGACTGCTCCGCGAGGAGGCGGAAAAACGGCTCCGCGCAATCCGCGAGTTCACCGAGCTCGGCAGCGGCATACGCATTGCCATGCGAGATTTGGAGATTCGCGGCGCGGGCAATGTGCTCGGCGCCGAGCAACACGGACACATGCAGGCAGTCGGGTACGACCTTTACTGTAAGCTCTTAAATCAGGCGGTGCGCCGCCTGACCGGCAAAGAAGAGGAGGAAGAGGAGCGCGTGAGTGCCTCAGTCGAGGCAGAGGCGAGCGCCTACATCCCGGACAGCTATGTAAAGAGCGAGGAACAGAAGCTGGATCTTTACCAGAGAATCGCATTGATTCAAACGGAGGAGGATGAGCGGGAGATGCAGGATGAGCTCATTGACCGCTTCGGCGACATGCCGATTGAGGTCACGAACCTCTTGCTCATCGCGCGAATACGCGCCGCAGCCGAGCGCGTCAAAGCGGCCGAGGTGCGGGTCAAGCGGGAGAGCACCCGGGTCATCATGCGAGAGGATGCGGTACTCGACACGGAAAAATTGCCCGCCTTGCTCTCCGAATACGCCGGCCACCTCTCGGTGCGTCCCCAGAGGCCGGTCGAGTTTATGCTTACAAAACAGGGAACCGGTCGGGCGGAAGATGCGATGCTTCGTGAAACTTTGGCTCTTTTTCGCCGTTTTGAGGCTCTTTTACCCGAAAAAGGGCGCTTTGATATTGACAAGGCGGAAGAGCCTCGCTATAAAAGTAAAGAGTAATCGAACGATATCACAGGAGGATTCAAGAATGAATAAGACCGAGTTGGTTGCTGCGATTGCAGAGAAGGCAGAGATTTCCAAGAAGGACGCCGAGGCAGCTCTGAAGGCATTCACGGAGACTGTCGAGCAGGAGCTTGTGAAGGGAGAGAAGATCCAGCTTGTCGGCTTCGGAACGTTCGAGATTTCCGAGAGACCTGCACGCGAGGGCAGAAATCCGAGAACCGGCGAGAGCATGAAGATTGCTGCTGCGAAGGCTCCGAAGTTTAAGGCAGGAAAGGCTCTCAAGGACGCAGTCAACGCCTGACAATGAGGATTGACAAGTTTCTGAAAGTCTCCCGTCTGATTAAGCGTCGCACGGTTGCGAACGAGGCCTGCGATGCGGGGCGCGTGCTCGTGAACGGCAAGGCGGTTAAGGCATCCTATGAAGTGAAAAAGGGAGATGTTCTTGAGCTGCTATTCGGACAGCGAACCGTCAAAGCAGAGGTTTTGGACCTCGCGGAGACCACCAAGAAAGAAGAAGCAAAAGAATTGTTTCGATATCTGTGAGCGAGCGCTCACGGCAGAAAACAGCGTCGCCTGTCACGCAGGCGGCGCGTTTTTATGTCTGGGCGGAAATTGAAAAAACACGCAGCTTGGAGTAAAATAAATTTGCAAGTATGCGCAAACGAAGGAGGAGGGAGTAGCGTGAGTCGCAGCAAGAAAAAAGCAGGGTCTGCGAAGCGAGTCATCATAAGACCCATCCTGTTCGTCTATTTGTTCTCACTGCTTTTGGTCGGAATTTTGGTGGGGCAGCGCTGT
>CAUVLB010000127.1:0-4298 GCA_963552595.1 uncultured Stomatobaculum sp.
CCAGGGGACGATGCCGGGAACCAACCAGAGCACATAGGGCACACCGGGAATCGGCGGCACCGACTTAAAGCCGAGCTGAAAGATCATGAAGTAAATGAGCACGGTCACAATCGGCTGGACAAACATCCAGATAATGCCGAAGTAGGAGCCCACAAAGCGCTTCCGAAAATCCGCCTTGGCGAGCTCAAAGATGAGCTTTCGGTTTTTGAAGAGCTCACGCAAGAGTTCCGTCATAAACAATCTCCTCAAACTCTCAGCACGGCAAGCGCAAAAATGCGAATTCCCACACAGAGATTTAAAATCACAAAGCCGTAGGGCACGAGGCGCTTAAACGGCAGTTCGCTCTGAAACGTCTTATTCTGCAGGCCGAAGAGGAAGAACGGCAGGAGGGGCAGGAAGTATCTGCCCTGCACGCCCTCAATCCAGAGCGCATCGCGGGAAGTCCAGGCGAGCAACATCGCAAAGAGAATTCCGAAGAAGCTGACTAAGCCGAGTAACAGCGCATAGATGCGCGCAAAGCGCCCCGGCTCTCTGACTTCCATGTAGTGCGGCCCGAACTTCTCCTCATCGGCAAGTGCCTCTTGTGCCGCTTCCTCTTCCCGTATTTCGCGCAGCGTTTCCGCCGCCTCCGCGACATGTTCCGTTGTCGCGGAGGTCAGCACTTCGCCCGCCGTCTCCTGTTCGGACAAGGCCGAAAGCGCAGCTTCCGTGTTCGCCTCACCCTCCGGTTCCGCAGGCGTCGCGGCCGTCGACACTTCGCCGGTCATCGCCGTATCCGCTTCTGTCGCGACCCCGGCCGCCTCGACTTCTTCCGCCTCGTCATCGTCCTGCCAAGCGGCTTTGCTGCCCGGCACCAACACATAGTTTTTTTCTCCCGAGCTGTCCGCCACGGTAAGAGCAAGCAGGCCGAGCGCAAAGAGCAGGGTCTGCAGGCCGGAAGCGCCGAGGAGCGGATCCAGATTGCCGAGTCGCATGCCTATCATCTCCGCGCCCCAATTCAGTAAGCGCGCCGAGAAGCTGTTCAACAGCATGCGCAGGGTAAAGAAGGGATGCGAGAAGAGCTCCGAAGCCGTAAAGCCCGCATGGCTCATATCGGCGCTCACATTGCCCGCCTGCTCCGCGGCAGCCGGGAAGAAATAAGCCTCCAACACATTCGCATTGACCGCAAGCACCGCCGCAACCAGCGAGAGCAGGAGTATCATGAGGCAGAGCAGTTTTTTACCAAAGCCGCCGAAGACGCGCGCCGGAATGAGGAGGGCCAGCAGGATGACGGGCGCATAGACCAGTTTGCAGGGGCCGAAAAGCGCCGCAAGCACGCAGAGCCCAATGAGTTCCCGCGCGCGCATTTCTTCCGTCCCGTAGGCAAGCTTAAAGACCAGAGCCGTAAAGAGAAATACCGTTCCGATGAGCCCCGCATCATAAGAGAGCGAAGCCGCTAAGTGTAAGCTCATCGGCAATAGCCCCGCCGCCGCAAACCACGACTTTCCGATCGGCGTGGTGCGCACCGCGAGTGCGGTCAGCGCGACATAGCAGCAGAGATTCAGAAACTTTCCGAGAAAGAGCAGCCCCATGGCACCGAGCCCGAGCACGCGCGCCAGCGAGAAGCCTACGGCCTGCGGCAGGTAAAAAACGGGTGTGGTCTTCACATCCGGAATCGGAGAGGCGACCGGCTTCGTCGAAAAAGCATAGCGCTTATTCCAGTCCTTGACCGCGCGGTAAGTGGTCTGTTTCACCGGATTGCCGAGCACTTCCGGAATTTCTTCCGTATCATCCGGAAGCTCCGGGGTTTTTACCCCGTTCATGTCCTCCATCGGATAATCGCTCGCTCGCACCGCCGTGAGTCCCGCAGGGCGAATCAGCGGGTCTTCAAAGAGCATGGTCGAAGAAATGCGGTAGGCTGTGCTGTAGTGACTCAGCTCATCCGGCGCCGAGAGTCCCGGCATCACCGCAAGATAGAGCACGCCGAGCACCATCGCGGAAAAGGCATATGCGCGGTACATGCGATTGCTCTTCCGACTCCAGAGCAGCGCCGCAAAGAGCGCCGTAATGACCGAAGCCGGGAACAGGAGCTCATAGAGCACAAAGAGCAGGTTGTCCTTAAAATGTGCCGCAGCGTCCAGCGCGGAAATTGCGCCGTAGAGTCCGGAGAGCAGTACAAATAAGATACCGATCAGAAAGAACGGCAGCGTACGCACCGCTTTTTTGTTGTTCTGTTCCATGATTCCCCCCATTCTTTTTGATAAAGCGTTTATGAGAGCGCCGCAGCCTTACGCCGCGGTTTGAGGCGCTCAGTCCTTCTCTTCTCTGTTCTCCTTCGCTTCTTCCGCGAATCGCTCGCGGAGCGCCACGCTCTGTGCGAGTGAGCTCAGCTTTTCCTCAAGCAGCGATACCTTTAAACTCAGCGAAAAGACCTTCATAAACAGGATGGCAATGACCAGTAAAAACAAGAGATTTGCCGGTGACTGCACGCCGAAAAATTCCGTGAGTCGGTAGATGAGCGGCGGAAAAGCCGCGAGCAGAATAAAGAGCAAGGATGAGAGCACCCAAAACACGCTGTCCTCGATCTGCATCTTCGCCTTGCGTATCCGCGTCAACACGACCGCGCCGGCGAGCAGCGCCGCGACGAGCAGAAAAATACGAAGTCCCACGCTCATGTCTTATCCCCTCCTTGCAGGCTCTTTCCCGCCCGAAAACTCTGAATCAGCAGGATGGAGAGCAGCATGCGCGTCATATAGCGCACGGATATCCAGGGCGTCAGGTAACTGCGTCCCGTTGTTCGGAGATCCATCTCCGCCTGGATTTCCCGGAAGCGCACACCGTTCTTTGCGAGAAAGGAAAGTGTGTCCGGCTCGGGCGGATAGTTGATCTGCCGCGAGAAGAGCTCTATCATGCGGCGGTTGTACATGCGCATGCCGGAAGTCGGGTCTTCGATGCGCACGCCCGAGGCAAGGCGTATCGCAGCCGTAATCATGCGACTGCCGAGCATACGAAGGGTGTGCGGCTTCTTTTCGCTCACAAAGCGGGATGCGATCACAATCTCCGCCCCCGCCTTGATTTCCTCGTACATCGCGGGTATGTACTCCGCCCGGTGCTGCCCGTCGCCGTCAAACTGGACGGCGGCGCGGTAGCCCTTCTCATCCGCATAGCGCATGCCCGCGCGAAACGCAGCGGCAAGCCCTAGGTTCACCGGCAGACAGAGGGCGCGGTAGCCCTTGGCGCGGAGTATCTTCGCGGTGTCGTCGGAGGAACCGTCGTTCACCACCAGATAGTCCGCGTCCTTGAGCTTCTCTTTGCAGCCCTCCACGACGCGCTCTATGCTGCCCGCCTCGTTGTAGGCCGGGATAATCACCAGTATCTCTTTCATCCAATGCTCTCCCAATAACTCTGATTCATCGTGCAGCGCGCTCTAAGCCACGGCGGAAGTAGGCGATAGCGCTTCCCGAGCGCATAGCCGCAGTACTTGGCCGCACTCAGCGCAAAGAGACGCGGAATCTCTCTGCTCTCTCCCTGCCGCTTCAAAAAGCTTGCCGTGCGCCGCACCAGGCGTATGCCCTCCGACTCGCTCTTAATATCCCCGAAAATTTCCGGGTGTTCCGCCTGCGAGACCGCGAGGTCAAAGTTCCGGTGAAATTGCTGCGCCGGGGTGTAGCAATGCGAGTGAAGCACACGCGCATCCGCGCAGTAGGCAAGGGTTCCGCCGCTCTTTAAGAGCCGCGCGGCATAAATCATGTCCTCGTTAAAGATGGCGCGGGACGGAAAACCGCCGAGCGCATCGAAACGCGCCCGATTGTAAGCAGCGCAGACATTGGAGGCGAAATAGGTCTTGATGCCGAGTTTCTCTCTGTCCGCCTCGGTCTTTAAGAACGAGCGGTCTCCGTAGTTGTAACGCCGCGTAAATTTTTCGAGTATATCCGCGTCCGGATTGGCGAGCTGCCGCCCGTAGCTCATCTCGGCCATTCCGCTCTCAAGCGGTGCGAGCAGGTTTTCGATGAGGCGCTTGTCTGCGGGCACCGCATCCTGGGTCAACATGACAAAATAGGGCGTATCGGAAAAAGAGACCCCCGCATTTCGCGTGCCGCCGTGGTCAAACTCCCGCTTCGATAGATGATGTATCTCGCAGAGCTCACTGATGCCGAGAAGCTCAAGCCGTGCCTCCGCGCCGCAGTTATCCCAGTGCGCGCGTTCCGTGTTCATGATGATGATTTTCCGCGGTCTTCGGGTCTGCCGAGAGAGCCGCTCGAGCAGACGAAACAGGCGCTCGTCCGGGCGATAAACCGGGATGATGACATCCGCCTTTG
>CAUVLB010000128.1:0-4266 GCA_963552595.1 uncultured Stomatobaculum sp.
GCAGGCGCGTCCGGCGAAGTTCTCCACCAGAGAGTACAACCGCTGCAGAATCTGCGGACGCCCTCACGCTTATCTCAGAAAGTACGGAATTTGCCGTATCTGCTTTAGAGAGCTCGCTTACAAGGGGCAGATCCCCGGTGTCACGAAGGCAAGCTGGTAAAGCGAAGCTGAAAGAAATCCAACAGGAGGAAACATTCCATGACAACGAACGATCCGATTGCAGATATGCTGACAAGAATCCGCAATGCAAATACTGCAAAGCATGATGTGGTCGATGTCCCGGCTTCCAAGATGAAGGTCGCGATCGCGAATATCCTTGTGAACGAGGGCTATGTCGAGAAGTACGAGTTTGTTGAGAACGAGGGCTTCCAGGACATTCGCATCACCCTGAAGTACGGCGCAACCAAGAACGATCGCATTTTGAGCGGTCTGAAGAGAATCTCCAAGCCCGGTCTTCGTATCTACGCGGGCAAGGAGGATATGCCGAAGGTTCTCGGTGGCCTCGGCACGGCAATCATCTCCACAAACCAGGGCGTCATCACAGACAAAGAGGCACGCCGTTTAGGTGTGGGCGGTGAGGTTTTGGCATTTATCTGGTAAGAAATTACCGCATGAAATGCAAATAAGATCCCGATCAATTTAACGACATCAGGAGGAAATCGGCATGTCACGTATTGGAAGAATGCCTATCGCGGTCCCGGCAGGCGTTACTGTCACGATCGCAGAAAATAATCTTGTGACTGTAAAAGGTCCGAAGGGTACGCTGGAGAGAGTGCTGCCCGCTGAGCTTGAGATCAAGCAGGAAGGCAGCGAGATCATCGTCACAAGACCCAACGACTTGAAGAGAATCAAGTCGCTGCACGGTCTCACGAGAACTCTGATTAAGAACATGGTTGTCGGCGTGACTGAGGGCTATGAGAAGGTTCTGGAGGTCAACGGTGTTGGCTACAGAGCCGCTAAGCAGGGAAGTAAACTCGTCCTGTCTCTTGGTTATTCCCACCCGGTTGAGATGGAGGATCCGGAAGGCGTCACGACGGTCCTCGACGGTCAGAATATCATCAAGGTGCAGGGTATCGATAAAGAGAAAGTCGGACAGCATGCTGCCGTGATCCGTGAGAAGAGACTGCCGGAGCCGTATAAGGGCAAGGGTATCAAGTACGCTACGGAGACCATCAGACGCAAGGTCGGTAAGACCGGTAAGAAATAATTAGGAGGGTTTTATTATGGTAAGCAAAGAATCCAGAAAAGCTGTCCGCGAGAAGAAGCACTGGAGAATGCGCAGCCACCTGAGCGGTACTGCGCAGAGACCGCGCCTCTCCGTGTTCCGCAGCAACAGCCATATGTACGCGCAGATTATCGACGATACGGTCGGCCGTACCCTCGTCGCTGCTTCCACGCTGGAGAAGGAGGCGAAGAGCGCACTGGAGCACACGGATACCGTGGAAGCTGCTGCGTTTGTCGGCAAGCTCATCGCAGAGCGCGCGAAGGAGCAGGGTATCAGCGCCGTCGTGTTTGACAGAGGTGGATTCCTCTATACGGGTAAGATTCAGGCGCTCGCAGACGCTGCGCGCGAAGCCGGCTTACAATTCTAAGAGGGGGAACAGAAGACAATGGCAATGAATCGCGAAAGAAACGATCAGAGAAATTCTGAGTACAACGACAAAGTTGTCGCCATCAAGCGCGTCAGCAAGACCGTCAAGGGCGGCCGCACGATGCGTTTCTCCGCTCTCGTGGTTGTAGGAGACGGCAAGGGCAAGGTCGGTGTCGGACTCGGCAAGGCAGGTGAGGTTCCGGAGGCAATTCGCAAGGGCAAAGAGGCAGCTATGAGAAACATTGTCTCGATTGCAATTGACGAGAACAAGAGCATTCCGCACGACTTCACGGGTGCGTTCGGCAGCGCTGAGGTGCTCATGAAGCGTGCTCCGGAAGGTACCGGTATCATCGCCGGCGGCGCGGTCCGCGCTGTGGTTGAGCTCGCAGGTATCCAGAACATCCGTACCAAGTCGCTCGGCTCCAACAACAAGACCAACGTTGTGCTCGCGACCCTGGAGGGACTTAAGGCAATCCGCTCTCCGGAGGAGATTGCAAAGAGACGCGGCAAGACCGTGGAAGAAATTCTCGGCTGAATAGGAGGACAGGAACATGGCGAAGCAGCTTAAGATTACTCTTGTTAAGTCCCCGATCGGCGCAATTCCGAAGCAGAGAGCAACGGTAGAGGCTCTGGGACTCAAGAAGATGCACAAGACCGTCATTATGCCGGACAACGACGCAATGCGCGGCATGGTTTGGCACGTGAGACACCTTGTGCGTGTCGAAGAAGTAGAATAATAAGGATAGGAGGTGCAGTCATGGATTTATCGAATTTAAGACCGGCTGAGGGCGCTGTCCACTCTGACAACTTCAGACGCGGCCGCGGTCACGGTTCCGGCAACGGAAAGACTGCCGGCAAGGGACACAAGGGTCAGAAGGCGCGCTCCGGCGCTCCGAGACCGGGCTTCGAGGGTGGCCAGATGCCGCTCTACAGACGCATTCCGAAGAGAGGCTTCAAGAACCGCAACACGAAGGATATCGTGGCGGTCAATGTCGAGAGACTTGAGAAGTTTGAGAACGGAAGCGAAGTGACGGCTGAGTCGCTGATCGCACTCGGCATCATCTCCCACGCACGTGACGGCGTGAAAATCCTTGGCAACGGCGAGCTCACCAAGAAGCTGACCGTCAAGGTTTGCGCAGTCAGCGAGGGTGCAAAGGCTAAGATTGAGGCGGTAGGCGGTACCTGCGAGGTGCTGTAAAGATGCTGAAGAGTCTCCGACAGGCATTGAAAGTCAAGGAGGTTCGGCAACGGCTTTTGTTCACCCTGCTGATGCTGATTGTGATCCGCTTCGGCAGTAATCTGCCGATTCCGGGCGTGAACACAGACTATCTGAAGAACTTCTTTGAACAGCAAAGACAGAGCTCCGGCAATGCGTTCAACTTCTTTAACGCAATCACCGGCGGTTCGTTTGAGCAGATGAGCGTTCTTGCGCTCAGCATCACACCGTACATCACGTCCTCCATTATCATGGAGCTCATGACCATTGCCATCCCGCGGCTTGAGGAACTGCAGCGGGAGGGCGAGGACGGCAGAAAGAAAATCCTGAGCTATACGCGCTACCTGACGGTTGCGCTTGCGCTCATTGAGTCGATTGCCATGGCAGTCGGCTTCGGCAGTCAGGGTCTCCTGACCCACTTTACCTTTAAGAGCGTGGTTGTCACGATCGCGACGATGACTGCGGGTTCTGCCTTCCTCATGTGGATGGGTGAGAGAATTACCGAGAAAGGTGTCGGCAACGGTATCTCGATCGTGCTTCTCATCAACATCCTTTCCTCAATCCCGAGAGATTTTGCGACCCTCTGGGAGCGTTTCATCATGAATGCGAAGTCGCCGGCCACCGCGGTGGTCGCAGGCCTGATCATTGCGGCTTGCATTCTTCTCATGACTGTCTTCGTCGTGCTTCTCTGCGATGCGGAGCGTCACATCCCCGTGCAGTACACGGCTAAGATGCAGGGCAGAAGAGTGACGGGTAACGGACAGTCCTCGGAGATTCCGCTCAAGGTTAACACCGCAGGCGTGATTCCGGTCATCTTCGCAAGCTCCCTGATGTCCTTCCCGGTGGTCATCTCGCAGTTCTTCAATCTGGACTATGCGAGCATCCCGGGCAAGATCATCATGGTCTTGAATTCTTCGAACTGGCTTAAGCCGGAGCGCCCGATTTACTCGATCGGTTTGCTGCTCTACATTGCGCTCATCATCTTGTTTGCATATTTCTACACCTCCATCACCTTCAACCCGTTGGAGATTGCAAACAATATGAAGAAGTCCGGCGGCTTCATTCCGGGCATTCGTCCGGGACGTCCGACAAGCGACTACCTGAGCGAAGTGTTAAAGTATGTCATCTTTCTCGGCGCGACCGGCCTGACGATTGTTGCGGTCATCCCGATTTTCATTTCGGGTGTCTTCAACATCAGCTCGCTCACGTTCACCGGAAACTCTCTGATCATTATTGTCGGCGTAATTCTCGAGACGCTGAAGTCCGTGACTTCCACCACTTTGGTGCGGAACTACAAGGGCTTCCTCGGAAATTAACGCAGAGCGCGGCGTCCGGCGGGCAGGTTTGTCCGCCGGATGCTCTACATTGCGATGGGCACGCTAGCAAAGGAGACGACAGTGAAGATTGTCATGCTCGGCGCACCTGGCGCCGGAAAAGGAACACAGGCGAAGCGAATTGC
>CAUVLB010000129.1:0-4263 GCA_963552595.1 uncultured Stomatobaculum sp.
GCCACGGGGATCACTATAATCCGAAGATTTTTGAGCTTCTCGACGAGAGGGGCATGCGCTACCGGGCGATACTGGCGAATGATATCAATGATGAGAAGCGCTTGGCGGAAATCCGACGTATCTTTGTTGCGCCGGGCCAAGGTTATCAACTTGAGGGCGGGATTCGGGTCGAGACCCTGCTTTCAAACGACAGCGGCGTTGCGTTTATCGTGAGCAGCGACGAAGGGATTGTTTACCATGGCGGTGATTTGAACGACTGGTATTGGGAGGGAGAACCGGAGGAGGAGAACCGAGAGCTCCGTACGATCTTTCAAACGGAGATTGAAAAAATCAAGGGCAGACATTTTGATCTCGCCTTTGTGCCGCTCGATCCGAGACTGGAAGCGCACTATGCGGACGGGCTCTTGTATTTCCTGGAACGTGTGGACTGCGATGCGGTCTTTCCGATCCACTACTGGGGAGAGCCGGCTGTGATTCAGCGCTTTCTCACGGAATACCCGCGGTATAGCGCCCGCATCAAAAACACGGAGACAGCGAAAGGAGAAGAGATATGAAGTTTAAGATGATACACGAGAATTTGAATGTTGCGGATTTGGAGCGCTCCCTCCGCTTCTACAGCGAAGCCCTCGACTTACACGAGGTGAGACGAAAGACGACGGACGATTTCATCATCGTGTATTTAAAGAGCGAGGTCGGGGAATTTGAGTTGGAACTCACCTGGCTTAAGGACCATCCGCAGCCGTACGACCTCGGCGAGTGCGAATTCCACCTCGCATTTCGGGCGGACGATTTTGATGCGGCGCACAAAAAGCACAAGGAGATGGGCTGTATTTGCTTCGAAAACGAGGCGATGGGCATCTACTTCATCGAAGATCCGGACGGCTACTGGCTTGAGATTTTGCCGTAATGGGAGTTTGTTGTAAGGCAAAAAGGACAGAAAAGCGAGATTACGCGTTTCTGTCCTTTTATTTTGCCGTGGCCGCGTCTGAGGGCGGTGGATCGAATTTGGCGGCGGCGCGAAAGAAGCGAACGTCCCGAACCTGTTCGAGCCGCAGTTCCCAGAAGGTTGCCTGAATGTCGTACCCTTTTCGCATCCAGTCAGTGTTTAAGGGGCTTAGATCAAAGACGCGCTCCCAGTTTTTCTCTTTCATGCGGCGCTTCTCAGAAGGGGAAAGCGTCTCATATTGTGTCTCAAGGCAACGGTCTTCCTGCTCGGTATCGGAGAGAAGGCCGTTGTTTAAGATGATACACCAGTAGTCAAAATCGGATAAGAGTACATCTCGGTCGGGAATTTCGATTTCGAGGCAGGCAAAACGAGCCCCGTTGCAGCCGAATGCCCAGCGCTCTCTGCGGAGATCTAGCTTACAGTGTTTGCCGTCCTGTTGATAGAAGGCCCAGACCGGGTAAGTGACTTCATTTGGCGGCGGGCCGATGCGCCGTTTCATTTGCCGGACCAGCCAGTCGTACTGCTCGCGACAGTCTTTCATCAGTGAGAGATTAAAATCACAGCGATAGACGCCGGTTTTAAGAAGTTGTTGGTAGACGGCTTCTTCCTGACAAGTCCAAAGTATCATGGTTCTCCTTTCTGTCGCTCCGAAACGTTTTCCGCAGGGGTGTGCGTATCCCGGCTTTACCGACATCAGCCGCATTGTAGGAGCCACTCTTTGCTGTGAAGGGCAAGCGGGCTTGAGAAGTGGGGAGCGAAACGGTATACTTGCCTATAGCAAAGAAATCAGACCGGAGAGCAAGGGGGGAGCAATGTCGGCACATAGACGAAAGAGGCGCGGGGGGAGCATACGTCAGGCGCTGTGGATACTGCTGATATTGCTCACCCTGGGAGCCCTGCAGCAGACGCTGTGGCCGGGGGCTTTTGCGCCTTTTAGTCAGCAGGCAGAGAAGGAGCAGCGCGGCATCATAGTGCCGCCGCCGGGAGATCCCGCAGAGGCGGTGCTCACGGCGGTCGGAAGCTATCACGGCAGTCCGGACATCAGCATGAACATGGGGCAGCCGCTCTTTACGGAGGAGGATCGGCAGCTCGGCGAGCAGCATGAGACAGAAGGCTATGAGTCTTACGCGGACTTGGATGCGCTGGGGCGCTGTGGTCCTGCCTTTGCGGTTGTGACAAAGGCGACCATGCCGACAGAAAAGCGCGAGAGCATAGGCGATGTGCGGCCGAGCGGCTGGCACACGGTGCGCTACGACGACTTAATCGAAGACAAGTATCTCTATAACCGCTGCCATTTGATTGCCTACATGCTCTCCGGGGAAAATGCGAACCCGCAGAACTTAATTACGGGAACCCGCTATCTTAACATAAGCGGCATGCTGCCCTATGAAAAACGGGTTGCGGATTACATTGAGAACGGCGGCGGTGCGGTGCTCTACCGTGCGACCCCGATTTTTCTCGGGGATGACTTGGTTGCGCGGGGCGTAGAGCTCGAAGCGGAGGCGCTTCGGGATCCGGATTTTTCCTTCCATGTATTTCTCTACAATGTGCAGCCCGGCGTGCGCATCGACTATGCGAGCGGTCAGAGCAAGCGTGAGGCGTGAGTGAGCGCCGAGCGCATGCAGGCACCGGCCGCTCCGGCAGCAAGGACTTCCGGAAGCCGTTCCGGGGTGATGCCGCCGATCGCATAGACCGGTACCGGTACCGCCTTACAGACCGCTTCGAGGAAGGGGAGACCGCGCGCCGCGAGGCCGGGTTTACAGGCGGTCTCATAGACATTGCCCGCGATGAGATAGCTTGCGCCAAAGGAGACAGCGCGCACGGCCTCATCGACAGCATGTACCGAAGCGCCGAGAGAGGAGCAGCCTTCCAAGAGGGAGGGCTGCTCCTCTTTGATTTGTTTCAGCAGGGCAAGCGGGAGATGCAGGCCCTCACAGGGGAGTTCCTTTGCCGCGCGCGGAAAGGAGTGGAGAATGAGCGGTACGGAAGGAAGCAGTGCACGGACGCGCCTTGCGAGGGCAAGGTAATCCGCCTCTGTCATATCCTTCTCGCGGAGCAAAACAGCGCGCGGACAATTTTCCGCGACATGTTCCAGATAGGACAAAAAGGCGGCCTCGGGTTCCGCCTCACGGTCAAACAAATGGCGATCGCTCACTATGATGACCCGGGAGAAATCCATGGCTCAGCTCTCCACTCGGTTCATGTAGTAATCCCAGCCGAAGACAGCCTTTTCGCAGAGGACACCGATGCGGTAGGAAGGGGTGATGAGGGTGTCGTATTCTTCGGCCTGCGGGAACTCGATGCCGAGTTCTAAGAGGGTCTTGCCGTCCGCTCTGGTTTCGCTGAGAATCTGGAAGAGATACACGTCGCGGAGCTCGGGGAGCAGCGCGGTAACTTCTGCCGGGGAGAGCAGGGTGTCCGGGACGGATTCGAGGAGCACCTCGTTTGCGTCGCGGTACTGATACCCCTCTTTGACGCTCTCGGTGAACTGTCCGCCGATTAGGCGCAGCTGAACCGTGCCCGCATAGCTTGCGGTGAAGTTGGTGTTTTGAGAGTTTTCCGGGAGGACTATCAGTGCCTCGAGTGTCAGCTGAATGCCTGCGGGGCTCGCGCTCATCTCCGTGAGCACGCAGTCGGAAAAGGAGAAGTGAGAGAATTCGTTGACGGATTGATATTTCATGCCTGTCCTTTCTGTTTCGAAACGAAAAAGAAAATCCCCGGAGCCCATAAGGGAAGCGGGGATTTTTGCAGTGACAATGTCAGACGGTCGTATCGTCCTTGTTTTCGGAGCTTTCGGAATGATTGCTTTCGCCTGCAAGGTTCTCTGTAGCGGCTTCGTCAACGACGGACGCAACGTTTTCTGCAACCGTTGTCGCGGTCTCGACCGTTTCGCTCGCAACGTTTTCAGCAGTGTTTGCTTCGGTAGCGGCAGCCTCGGCTTCGGCAGCGGCCTTCGCTTCCTTGGCTTCCTTAATTTTTTCGCCTTCCTTCTTAATCTCCTCGGAAGCGGACTTTACAGCCGTAGTGGTAGCCTGAGCGACTGTCTGGGAGAGCTGCTTGCTCGCATCCATGACCTCGTTCAGCGTGTCCTTGGAGAGCTTGCCGCCGGAAATCGCCATTGCGCCGAAAGCAGCGGTGGCAACGGCCGCGAGTAACACCAGGAAGAAGCCGATGCCGATGTGCACCGCAACACCGTATGCCTTGAGCTCCGCACCCTGGGAGCCGAGCATGCGTCCGATGTTGATGAGATTCAGGAGCATGATGACACTCTGCACAACGCCGATTACAAAGACGCCGGTCGCAAAGTTCTTCGGAAG
>CAUVLB010000130.1:0-4261 GCA_963552595.1 uncultured Stomatobaculum sp.
AATCGCCGCCGGAATGTTCTGTAATTCCATGGTGACCAAATACTGGTCGAGTAAATAAAACTGCGGGTCCGGGGTTCTCACCGCCATGACAAGAAGCGCCTGATCCACATTGCTGACCGCCGGCCGTATGAGTCGATTTTTTCGCGGCATTAACGCTACGATATTTGCCTCCGACTCGCTGGTCTGCGCAGCCTCCACTTCCGCGAGATCGCCGACCAGAGGTTTTTCTCCCTGCTTTCGAAAGAGTCCCCTTGCCTTGCAGCTAAGTACCTCGCCGCCGCAATCCACCAGATAAAAGCCGGCAATGCCTTTGATGATTTTTCCCTGCATTGCTTATTGCACCTTAAAGAACTGCAGCTCATAGCTCTGGAGCACCTGACCGGTATCGGTCCTGATGATTTCGAGATGTCCGGTATCCACGCCGTAGACACCTTCTATGGTGCGGAAGCGCACCGGCATAATGGTGTCCGCCGTAATGGTGCGCGGCTCCATCAGTGTGCGGTAAACGCTCTGCCCGTTGACCTCCTGACGAAGGCGTATCATGACAGTCACACTGGTCGCCCCGGAGTTCGGTCCGATGAGATTCGAAATTTCAAAGGTGTTGTTGATAGAAGCCACATAGCGGGACTGGGTGTCACTCTGGGTCGTCTCGACCATGGTGACCTTCGGTCCCTCGCTCAAAACAAAGTCAACCGTCTTGCCCTTTTCGAGCTCTGTGTCCGCGTTGACACTCTGTTTCATCACGAGCCCTGCCTGCACCGTATCCGAGTATTCCTTCGTGACCGTACCGGGGACAAAGCCCGCCTCGGTCAGTAAGCGCTCCGCAATCTCTTCGGTCTCCCCGTAGAGATTCGGTACCTTGGCCTTCTCCGGTGCCTTGCCGAGCGAAACCGTCAGGGTAATGCTCTCTCCCTTCTTGACCTTCTCCGGGCTAACACGGAGCACTTTGCCCTTTTCAACCGTGTCGGAGTACTCGGTCTGCTGTGTCACGGTAAAACCCTTGTCCGCCAAGAGCTTTTCGGCGCTCTCGGCATCCATACCGACAAGCGCAAGCTCCGAGAGATCGGTCTCCGCAACGCCGAGACTCAGGGTCACATAGACCTTGCTGTTCTTCTGCACCACACTTCCCGGCTTCGGTTCCTGCTCAATGATACTGTCCTTCGGAAACTGATCGGAATTTTGCCTGAGCTGAATGACCAGCGTGAGCTCTTCCTCCTTCAGGGTTTCCTCCGCCTTCTTGCTGCTGAGACCGATGAGATAGGGGACATAGGTCTGCTTGTCGTTCAGCGCGGAACTCTGTTCGGTCTCTGCGCTCTCGCTCTCATTCTTATTGTCGCGCTCACGCAGGCTGCCGGAGAGTATGAGTCCCGCTGCAACACCGCCGCCGAGTAAGAGGACGATGAGTGTCAGTCCCACAAACTTTAAGAGCTTGTTGAGTCGCCGGTCTGTGGAATTATTCTCCTCTTCCTCCTCCCGCTCTTCCACATCCTCGGGTTCGTATTCCGGCAGCGCCTCTTCGTCCCGCAAATTTTGCTTCGTCGCAAGCTGTCCGTTCAGCGCCTTGGCATCGAACTGAATGGTATCTCCGCCGATTGCTCCCGCCGGCTGCATACTCGGCGGTACGGCTGCGGGATTGTGTACCACAGTCTCCAGATCCCGAATCAGCTCCGCAGCGTTCTGATAGCGATCCCGCGGATTCTTTTCCAAGCTCTTTAAGATGATGCGCTCAAGACTCTGTGAAATCTCAGGATTCAGAGAGCGGGGAGAAGGCGGGTTCTGATTCAGCTGGGCAAGGAGTATGGTGACCGCCTCCGTACCGTCAAAGGGCACGGATCCCGTGACAAGCTCATAGAGGCAGATACCGAGCGAATAGAGATCGCTGCGCGCGTCGGTTGCCTTGCCCTGCGCGTGCTCCGGAGAGATGTAATGGACCGAGCCCATTGCCTCCTGCGACATGGTCTCGGTGGAGACCACGCGCGCAATGCCGAAGTCGGCGAGCTTTACCTTGCCGTCGCTCGAGATAATCATATTCTGCGGCTTCACATCACGGTGCACGATGCCGCGCCTATGTACTTCCGCAAGGCCGTTCGCCACCTGAATCGCAATGCCGATGGCTTCCCGCTGCTCAAGCTTTCCCTTTTGATGGATGTACTCCTTCAGCGTGATACCGTCCACAAACTCCATGACAATG
Source organism: uncultured Stomatobaculum sp. (assembly GCA_963552595.1). Lineage (GTDB taxonomy): Bacteria > Bacillota > Clostridia > Lachnospirales > Lachnospiraceae > Moryella. The sequence continues at coordinate 2,192 of CAUVLB010000130.1, forward strand.
TAGTAGAACCCGTCTGTATGTTCTACCTCATAGACATTGACCAGATTCGGATGAGACAGCTGCGCCGCAGCCAATGCTTCCTGGGTAAAGCGCTTAATAAAGTCGGCGTTGTCGTTGTACTCTTCCTTGAGTACCTTGATTGCCACCGTGCGCTGCATTTTGTGGCAAAACGCGCGGTATACTTCCGCCATGCCGCCGCTGCCTATGAGATCTTTAATCTCATAGCGATCCTGTAAGTAGGAGCCTAATCTCAAAATCATTCCGCGCACGCCCCCTCTCTCAAGTCTACCAGGACCACGGAGATATTATCTCTTCCGCCCTTTTCATTCGCCGCCTGAATTAAATGTTCCGCTTTGGATCGGAGGCTTCCCTCTCCGCGGAGCACCGCCTCGATTTCGTCATCCGCCAACATATTGGTGAGCCCGTCCGTACAAAGCAGGAGCATGGACAGCCCCTCCAGGGGCAACTCAAAGAGATCCATCTCCACCGCCGCGCCGACACCGATGGCCCGGGTGATGATATTCTTCGAGCGGTTATACGCCTCGCTACCGCGCCGCATTTTTCCGGCGCTCACCATCTCCTCCACATAGGAGTGATCCCGCGTAATCTGGCGGAATCCGCCGTCGGAAGTGAGCTCATAGCAGCGGCTGTCGCCGATGTTCAAAACGGTAGCGCTCTGCTCCTCAAGAAAGGCGGCAACCAGCGTGGTTCCCATGCCCTCCAGCTCGCTGTGCCGCTGTGCCTCCACATAGAGACTCTCGTTTGCGAGCAAAACGGCATCGCGAAGCGCGGGGAGCGGGAGCTTTCCCTCACTTTCCCGCAATGCGGAAACGATGCGCGTGGTCAGCGTCTGCGAACAGTAATCTCCGGCGCGGTGACCGCCCATCCCGTCGGCGACGAGATAAAGATTCGGCAGGGCGCCGACCGCATGATTCTCCGCAAACACCGTATCCTGGTTGGAACTTCGTACCCTTCCCTGATCTGTCAGTGCAACTGCTTTCATGAGCCCTTACTCCTCTTTGTTGTTTCCTTGCTCTGTCTTATCCCTGTAACGGCGCCTCAACTGTCCGCAGGCTCCGTCGATATCTCTCCCCATTTCCTTGCGTATCGTAACATTGATACCGCTCCGCTCCAGCGCGTCGCGAAAGCGCTGTACCGCCGCAAGACTCGGTTCCTTTAAGGAACGCTCGACCACGGGATTCACCGGAATCAAATTTACATGCCCCTTGCGGTGCCGAAGTAAGGCAATGAGTTTCTTTGCCTCTTCCGGCGTGTCGTTCACGCCTGCCACCAGACTGTATTCGAAGCTGACTCTCCGCCCCGTCTTTTCAAAATAATAGGCACAGGCATCCAGCACATCGCGAAGCGCGTAGCGATTGGCAATCGGCATGAGCCGCTGCCTGGTCGCATCATCCGCCGCATGCAGGGAAAGCGCCAAGGTGACCTGAAGTCCCTCCTCCGCAAAGCGACGTATCTCGGGCACCAAGCCGCAGGTTGACACCGTGATGCTGCGCTGCGAGATATTGAGCCCGTCCGGGTTGCTTAAGAGGCGGATAAAACGCACCACCTGGTCGTAATTATCCATGGGCTCGCCGCTTCCCATCACGACGACATTTGAGACGCGTTCCCCGAGTTCCTTCTCGATTGCATAGACCTGTGCGAGCATCTCTCCCGCCGTCAAATTGCGCGCAAGCCCGTCTACCGTAGAGGCACAGAAGCGACAGCCCATGCGACAACCTACTTGGGAGCTGATGCAGACCGAATTCCCGTAGGAATAGCGCATCAAAACGCTCTCGATCATATTGCCGTCCGGGAGCGAAAACAGACACTTTTGCGTTCCGTCGCTTTTGGAGACCTGCACAACTTCTTTCGTGAGCCCCGGGAGACTTGCGCTCTCCGCAAGTTTTTCCCGGAGGCTCTTCGGAAGATTGCTCATTTCCTCAAATCCGGACACCTTTTTTTGATGCAGCCAGGAAAAAACCTGTTTTGCGCGAAATCCCGGTTCCCCGAGTTCTGCAAGATAGTTTTTCAGTTCGTCTTGGCTGAGTGAACAGAGATCCGGGACATTTG
>CAUVLB010000131.1:0-4216 GCA_963552595.1 uncultured Stomatobaculum sp.
GCACCAACTGTCTGCAGGAGTATCACTACCTGGTCAAGAAGGTGGTGTTCAATGTGGAGGTTTTGCCGGTCATCAAGCTGGTTTCCTGCCTTCTGGTGCACGCCATCTTTGTCACGATTATGATTGCGATGTTTTTCTGCTACGGGAGACTGCCGCTCATCACCTGGCTGCAGCTCGCCTACTACAGCGCGGCGCTTTCGGTTTTAATTCTTGCGCTCACGCTTGTCACTTCGGCGGTACAGGTCTTTTTCCGGGATATGTCGCAGATTGTGAGCATTTGCCTCCAGTTCGGCATGTGGCTGGTTCCCATCATGTGGGCGCCCGAGATGTTCCCGAACTTCCCGGAAAAGCTTATGCCGATACTGAAATTAAATCCCATTCACTACATTGTGAGCGGTTACCGGGACAGCATGATAGCCGGGAACTGGTTCTTTGAGCGGCCCATGCAGAGCCTGTATTTCTGGGCGGTGACACTTGCCCTGCTTGCGCTCGGGCTTCGCCTGTTCCGCAAGCTTCGCCCGCATTTTTCCGATGTGCTGTGAGAAAAGAGGAGACTGATTCATGGATAAAAATCTGGCAATCTCGGTGCAGGGAGTCAGTAAAATTTATAAGCTCTACGACAAACCGATAGACCGCCTGAAAGAGGCCGTGAGCCTGACCCACAAGTCCTATCACCGTGACTTCTTTGCACTCTCGGACATCTCCTTTGATGTGAAGAAGGGAGAGACGGTCGGTATCATCGGGACGAACGGATCGGGGAAGTCGACCATACTGAAAATCATCACCGGCGTGCTGAGTCCGACCACGGGGACGGCGGAAGTCTCCGGCAATATTTCGGCGCTCCTTGAACTCGGTGCGGGCTTTAACAGCGAATACACCGGCCTCGAGAACATCTATATGAACGGTACCATGATGGGCTTCTCGCGGCAGGAGATGGAGCGGAGAATGGATGACATTCTCCGCTTTGCGGATATCGGAGACTTTGTGAACCAGCCGGTCAAGACCTATTCCTCCGGTATGTTCGTGCGCCTCGCCTTTGCGCTGGCCATCAATGTGGACCCGGAGATTTTAATTGTCGACGAGGCGCTCTCGGTCGGCGATGTCTTCTTCCAGGCGAAGTGCTACCGCCGCATGGAAGAGATGATGAAGAACGGCACGACCATACTCATGGTGAGCCACGACATGGGCAGCATCATCAAGTACTGTGACAAGGTAGTGCTCTTAAATCGCGGTCATTTTGTGGCACAGGGCGAGGCCGGCAAGATGGTGGACCTCTATAAGAAGATATTGGCAAACCAGACCGACGAACTTGCCGAGGCACTGATTGAAGAGAAGAAGGAGGCACTCGGCTTATCGGTCGAAGCGACGGTCTCCGATAAGCGCATGAAAGACCGCATGAACCTGAATCCCGAAGTGCAGGAGTACGGCGACGGCAGAGCGAGCTTTGAGGACTTCGGAACCCTTGACGCGCGCGGCAATGTGACGAACCTCCTCTTAAAGGGGGAGATGTTCACGATACGGGAGCGTGTTCGCTTCCACGCGCCGATCGAAAATCCGATTTTCACCTACACCCTGCGGGATAAGAAGGGGACGGATATCACGGGAACCAACACCCTCTTTGAGGGCACGGAGATTAAGCCCGTCAAGGACGGCGATGCCTACACGGTTTCGTTCCGGCAGAAGATGAATCTGCAGGGCGGCGAGTACCTGCTCTCCATGAGTTGCACCGGCTATGAGAACGGGGAACATGTGGTGTACCACCGCCTCTACAACGTGCTGAGTTTAACGGTCATCTCGAATAAGAACACCGTGGGCTTTTATGACATGGGCTCGGAAGTCGAGGCTCTGAGAGAGGAGAAGGCATGAGCGAGAGAATTGAAAAAGCCAAGGAATTGCTCGAGCGCTACGGGGACGATACGGCGCGCATGCTCGACGAAAATCCGGAGCTTGAAACCTTAGAGCTCTTTTCCGATCGCCGCGAGAGCCTGCTCGACTGGTATCCCTTCCGCGCGGACGCGAAACTTCTGCTTGCCGGTGCCGGGGACGGCGGCCTTTTGGCACTTCTGCTCCGCAAGGGACTCGCGGTCACGGCAGTTGATACGGATATGTCGGCGCTTGCCCTTCTGCGGGCGCGAAAAGAAAGCTTAAAGCTCCCGGGAGAACTTGAGACTTTGGAAGGAAAACTCGGCGATCAGAGTACGGCGATCTCCGGGCAGTTTGACTATATCCTCTTTGACGGGACCCTCGGAAGCGATGGCGAGGCAGCGCTCGTTGCGGCACGGGAACTTCTCAGCCCGGGCGGAACGCTTTTGATTGCCGCGGAAAATGCCTACGGTGTCCGCGCCTTTGCGGGACAAAAACTCGGTGAGAATGCGCTGAGCTACGAGGCCCTCTCGGCGCTCACGAAAGCGGAGGGGGGAAGCGGATTCTTCTACTTCCCGGAGCCGCTCAAAAACCTGGCGGACACCATTTACTCGGAGCGGCGTCTCCCGGAAGTCGGCGAACTCTCCCGTGTGATTCCGGCCTACGGTTTTCCGACCTATGTCGCGATCAATGTGGGCGCAAAGTACAACGAAGTATGCCGCGACGGGCTCTACCCGCGCTTTGCGGATTCCTTCCTCGCCTGCTGGACCAAGGGGGGCGAGAGAGCGGCAGAGCGCCCTGTATTTGTGAAGTACAACCGAAACCGGACGGCAGAGTACCGCTTGGTCACGATTATTTGGGAGGCGGCGGACGGTACGCGACGGGTCGAAAAGCGCGCGCTCTCCCCCGAGGGCAATGCGCACATCTCGGCCTTTGCGGAGCGCCTCGCGTTACTTCGGAGCGAAGATAGGGGCCTGCAATACGCGGACGCGGAAATAACGACCGCGGACGGTCTTGCAAGCGCCTGCTTCCCCTATGTGCTCGGCGAGAGTTTTACGAGCGTGATTTGTCGCGAGCTCGCGGCGGGACAAGCACTCGAGGACACGCTGGAGCGCGCGCTGCAGCGCATCATAGGCGGCGGCGAAGTGCATAACATCGACGCGATTTTCGATAATTTCCTCGTGCCCGAGGGGACGGAAGCGCTTGGCATAGACCGCGTGCCGCTCACCGGAATAGACTGCGAGTGGGTCTCTGCAAAGCCGCTCAACAAGAGCTATGTGCGCTACCGCGCGCTTCGAAGCTTCTACGAGCAGCAGCGCGAGAGCCTCGGACTCGGCACGGAAGAGGCTTTTTTGCTGCGCTTCGGCATTTCGGCAAAGGAAGCGGCCGGCTTTGCCGCAGAGGAGGCGGCCTTCCAGCGCGGCGTGGCCGGCGAGGAACAGGCGCGCTTCTTGGATCGCTTCATTGTATCCCAGCAAAACGCGGAGATCATCGCGCGGACGGAGCGCACCCTAGAAGAGACCAGAGAGCAGCTCGCGGCCTCCTGGGAGGAGATTCGCATCCGGGATGCAGAGATTAAGAAAATCACCGAGGTGAAGCGCTTAACGGACAACCACGTCGTGAATCTGGAGACCATGATACGGGATCTCCGCGCGGAGAACGGACAGCTCGCGGAGACCTTACAGTATCTGAGTCGTCACCAGACCCTCTACGCGCGACTTCGGCGGAAGGCGAGCGCAATCTTCAACGCGAAGTACCCGAAGGGCTCCAAGGAGAGAAAGCATCTCTTATTTCGTCTGAACGCGGTGCGCCATCCGCTGCAACATTGGAAGCTCATGCACACGCCGGAGGGCAAAAATCTGGTAGACGGCGAGTTCGCAATCGGCGATATTTACCGCGAGCACGGGAAGCTGCGTTTCCCGCAGTTCGAAGCGCCGCGGGTCTCGATTATCATCCCCTGCTATAACCAGATTGAGTACACCTATGCCTGCCTGGTCTCGCTTCTCGAACACACGAAGGACATCCCCTATGAGGTAATCATCGCGGACGATGTCTCGAGCGATGCGACCAAGCGCCTCTCGGATTTTGCGGAGGGACTGGTGATTGCGAGAAACGAGACCAACCAGGGATTTTTAAAGAACTGTAACCAGGCGGCCTTAAAGGCGCGCGGTGAGTTTCTCTTCTTCCTGAACAACGACACCAAAGTGACCGAGGGATGGCTCTCCTGGCTTTTAAAACTCATGGACGAAGACCCGAGCATCGGCATGACGGGATCCAAACTGGTCTACCCGGACGGACGGCTTCAGGAGGCGGGCGGCATCATCTGGAGCGATGCCTCCGGCTGGAACTACGG
>CAUVLB010000132.1:0-4202 GCA_963552595.1 uncultured Stomatobaculum sp.
GTCCAGTAAAGAGGGTACATATCATACGGGCAGGGCGCTTCTTTGCTATGTAAGCACTGCAAACTTTTCTTGTTGCGCGACGTTTTAGTTGATGACGCTTACCGGGCACTTTCTCGCGCAGGCGCCGCAGTTCACACACTTGTCGTAGTCAATCTGAGCCACGTTTCCGTTCATGTGAATGGCGTCGAACTTACACTCCTTCACGCAGAGCGTGCAGCCGATGCAGCCCGCCTGGCAGACATCCTTGACTGCCTTGCCCTTCTCCTGCGACATACATCTCACGTGATACTTTGCCTTGTAGGTCGTCATCTCGATGATGTGACGCGGGCAGGCCTTCACACAGAGGCCGCAGGCCACACACTTCTCCTTGTCGACCACGGCAATGCCGTCCACCACATGGATGGCATCGAACTCGCAGACCTTCACGCAGGAACCGCCGCCGAGGCAACCGAACTCACAGCCGAGGTCGCCGCCGCCGGGCATGACCGACATCTGGTTACAGTCGGTCGGGCCCACGTTTTTCGCGCGCTTAATCGCCTTGTCACAGGTACCGGAGCAGCGAACCATTGCGACCTTCTTGACCGCCTCGCTCGCCTCAACACCCATGATGTCCGCAATCTTCTGGGCGACGGGCTTGCCGCCGACCGGACATTGGGTGACAGCCGCCTCGCCGATTGCAATCGCATGCGCACAGCCGTCACAGCCCGGGAAACCGCAGGCACCGCAGTTGTTGCCGGGCAGTGCTTCGCGAACCGCAAGCTCCTTCTCATCCACTTCTACTTTGAACTTCTCACTTGCAACGCCGAGACCCATGCCGCAAATCAATCCGACGATACCGACAATCGCAAACGAGACAATGATAATTGTATAATTCATCTCTCTCCCTCCGCTCAGCTGATCATGCCCGAGAAGCCGGTGAATGCGATTGCCATGAGTCCCGAAATAATCAATACGATGGGCAGGCCGCGGAAGTACTTCGGAATGTCGTTGCCCTCACATCTCTCGCGTATGCCCGCAAGGATGACAATGGCAATGGCATAGCCTGCCGCGGTGCCGACGCCCCACGCGAGACCCTCAATGAAGTTGTACTCCTTCTGCACATTGTCGAGTGCCACACCGAGCACGGCGCAGTTCGTCGTAATCAGGGGGAGGTAAATACCGAGGGATGCGTGCATGGCGGGCATGCTCTTCTTCATGAACATCTCAATGAACTGCACGAGGGACGCAATCAGAAGAATGAACACAATGGTCTGCAGATAGTCGATTTTAAGCGGCCGCAGCACGAACATGTAGACCAGCGAGGAAAGGATGGTCGCGAGGAATATCGTAAAGATAACCGCGCCGCCCATGCCGGCCGAGGTGTCCTTTTTCTTCGAGACACCGACAAAGGAGCAGAGACCGAGGAATCTGGAGAGCACGACGTTGTTGACCAAGGCGCCGCTCACCAGGAGCAATGCTATCTTTGACATCACTTCGCCTCCTCTTTCTTCTCCGCTGCCGCCGGGCTCTGTGCCTCAAGCGCCGCGGGCGCCGCTGCCTGTGTCGCAGCTGCCGGTTTTGCCGCCGCAGTTGCCGTTGCGCCGGCTGCCGCCGCTGCCGGCTTTGCGACCGGCTTGACGACCTTGGTCTTCACCTCTTCGAGGGAGGGACCGTTGGTCTTCTTCCGACCGCGATTCTCATCCTGGTAGTACTGCATTGCCGCTACGAGGAAGGCCATCACAAAGAAGGCACCGGGCGGCAGAACGAAAATCGAAATGTGGTAAGCATCCGGAATCAGCTTGATACCGAAGACGGAGCCCGCACCGATGAGCTCACGGAAGGAGCCGAGGAGCAGGAGCGCCAGCGTGAAGCCGAGTCCCATGCCGATGCCGTCAAAGAGTGCCGGAATCGGTTTTGCGCCGAGCGCATACGCCTCCGCGCGGCCAAGGATGATGCAGTTCACGACGATCAGCGGAATGTAGATGCCGAGTGCCGTGTAAATCGAAGGTGCAAACCCCTGAATCAGGAGCTGCACAATCGTCACGAGGGACGCGACGACGACAATCTCCGCGGGGAGACGCACTCTCCCCGGAATCACGCCGGAGAGCGCGGAAATAATCAGGTTCGAAAACATCAAAACGACCAGAGACGAAAGTCCCATTCCGATTGCATTGACCGCGGAGGTCGTAACTGCAAAGGTAGGGCAAAGTCCCAGGGCCATGATGAAGACCGGGTTCTCGGTGATGAGACCGTTCTTCAGGCGTTCCATATAAACATTCACGGAATCTTTTCCCCCTCTCACTGTTTTAAGCCGTTGTTTACAAAGTAGAGCGCCGCGTTGACCGCGTTGGTCACCGCGCGGGAGGTGATGGTCGCACCGGAAATCGCGTTGATCTTGTTGTTGTCAAGTTCGCCGTCTCCGGCCTTGGTCACCTCAAACTTCTCGCCCTTCTTGCCGTTAAACTGCTTGTACCAATCGGTATCGCGGGCATTCATACCGAGACCCGCCGACTCCGAAATCGAGAGGAAGGCAATGCCGTTCACGGTCTGACCGTCCGCCTGAATGCCGACCGAGATCGACACCAGGCCGCCGTAGCCTTCCTTCGAGCTCGCGTTGATGATGTGGCCGACCACCTCACCGTTCGCATCGATTGCATTGACCACCTTGTCAATCAAGACATTGCCGAAGCCCTGCTCCGCGAGGGAAGCCGCGTTCGCCTCAATGAGAGCCGCGCCGTTTTCGTCCTCCTGAAAGTCCGCCGCATCCGGGAATACCTGCTTGTACGCCGCAATCGTCGTCGCGTTCTGCGCCGCCTGAATCGGCTCATAGGTCACGGTGTACACGAGTCCCAGCAGGAGACCCGCAATCACCGTGATCAGCATGAGGCGCAGCGCATCGCTCACAAACGAAGTTTCTTTTGTCTTGCTCATGCCTTTTTTGCCCCCCTTCTGCCAAATGCCTTCGGAATGGTTGCGCTCTCAATCAGCGGCGAGACCATGTTGCCGATGATGATCGAGTACGAGACACCCTCCGCGCCTGTACCGAAGATGCGGAAGAGACCCGTGAGTATGCCGATCACAAGCGCGTAAATCATCTGCCCCTTCTTGGTGAGCGGGGTCGATGCGTAGTCGGTCGCCATGAAGAAGGCACCGAAGATCAGACCGCCGCCGAGCACCTGTGCAAGCACGTAGTTCGCGTTGTGCTCACCGAAGATGAAGACAAAGAGCGCGGTCGATGCAATGTAGATGACCGGAATCTCAAAGCTGATCACCTTTCTCCAGAGCAGATAAGCCGCGCCGAAGAGCAGGGCAATCGCGGAGACCTCGCCGATGGTGCCCGGGATGTGACCCACGAAGAGCTGAAAGAGATTCACGTCCGCGGTCGCCGGCGTGCCCGCCTTCATCGCTGTCTTCATGACAGCGAGCGGCGTTGCGCCCGTCGTCGCGTCAAAGCTGATCGCCTTCGACGTAAAGTTGTTCATGTACTTTGCAAGCGAAATCAGCAGGAAACATCTGCCGGCAAGCGCCGGGTTCATGAAGTTCTGGCCGAGGCCGCCGAACATCTGCTTCACAATGATGATTGCAAAGACCGCGCCGAGTGCCGGTATCCAGAGCGGAATCTCCGGCGGCATATTGAGCGCGAGGATGAGACCGGTGACGACAGCCGAGAAATCCGTAATCGTCACTTCCTTCTTCATGCCGCGCTGCCATACATACTCGGAGAGCACCGCAGCTGCGACCGTGACCAAAATCACCCAGAGGGCGTGGAGGCCGAACTGCACGACACCGTAGACCGCCGTGGGAATCATGGCAATGCAGACATCCAGCATGATCTCCCGCGTGGAAACGCGGTCTCTCACGTGCGGAGAGGCGGAAACATTCAATAAATTCATCGCTTACTTTGCCTCCTTTCCGCTCGCTGCCTTCTCTGCGGCAGCCTTTTGACGCCGCTCTTCGCCGATGCGGCGCTTCATCTGCTTGAACGCCTGGGTCAGCGGCCGTCTCGCGGGACAGATGTAGGAACAGCTGCCGCACTCAATGCACTCCATGCCGTAGAGCTTCTCATACCCCTCACTGTTTCCGGCCATGCAACTCTGCATCATGAGCACCGGAACCAGGAACTCGGGACATACTTCGCCGCAGCGTCCGCAGCGTATGCAGGGACTCTCGGGGTTCTTCTCGACCTCATCCTCGAGGAAGCAGGTCAGCGAGGAGGAATTCTT
>CAUVLB010000133.1:0-4192 GCA_963552595.1 uncultured Stomatobaculum sp.
TAACGTTGGTCTTTCTCAGTTATTTTACCCGTTATTACTTGGTTTGGTTCTTTTTTGAAATTCTTTTGGAAGCTCACGAACACATTCGAAAAATGTCCGCAAGCCCTCTGTTTTCACAGAGATTTCAGGGTTGTTTGTACTGTCTGATTTTTGATTTTCAAGGTTCTTTGCCGAACGAGTCGACAGCGCAGAAGGAGGGATTTGAACCCTCGCGCCGCTATTAACGACCTACTCCCTTTCCAGGGGAGCCCCTTCAACCACTTGGGTACTTCTGCTAAAAGTACTGTGCCTGAATCAAATAATTTTCTTCAGTTTGCTCAGCAACACTCTCTGTCGCTGATTACAGCTTAATCAGTATAAATACCTGTTCCGAAAAAGTCAACGACTTTTTGAAAAACTTTTTTGTTCTTGTTATTCTCACCCGCCCACGCCGGAAATACGACACTTAGGAGCTCCCCAAAGGGTGGTGTTGAACTAGTATAACATAAAGCCACAGTGCTTTCCAAGCACAAATTTTCGTAACCTCCGATTCAAGCCAAATCCTTCTTCCTCGAAACGAAACAGCAAAAAATCGAGGACCTTAGAGAACCGAAGAGCTGCACCTTCTCATTTAAACGCGGAGCACAGACAAAATCTGACACCGTCGCCGCTATTAGCGCGGCAAAACTTTGTACGCCGCTCCCCAAGCGACAGATTGCTCCCCCGGCTTAAAGATAGTGCGGCAGGAGCATCCCCCACATCACAAGCATGATGCCCAAAACACTGCCGAAACTATGGACAACCCAGAGCGCAACGGAACCGTGCGGATACACCCGGAAGGAGAAACGCTCATAATCAACCGGCTTACTGCTCACAATCTTCCCGACGTTTGAGAGCAATCTGTCACCGAGGTTTGCCTCCTCGGTTCGCCTTAAGGTATAGTTTCCCACATCCGCATGAAAGGTATAGAGCTCCATCCGCGCGGTCCCGATGCCGCTTACGGTGGTGCGCATTAGAGGTCTGTTAAGCGGAATCATCTCTCCCGTCTCTTTGATTGAGAGTTGTAAGCCGAACTCCCCATAAGGGGATTTGCTGAACTGCTTTCCGTTTAACCAAATGCCGTAGACCCCCGGCTTCGTGACAGTAAAGCTGCCGCTCTCTTCGGTATAGGCTTGCTCATAGAGAAGCTTCGCCTTCACGGCTCTGATTGTCCCGCGTATGCTGAAAATAAAGATTGCTGCCCCGAGCGGGACTAAGAGATACCATAATTGTTTCATACTCTGACTCCTCGACTTCCGAATTACGGTCTGTGTAGCGCACTATTTGTTTCATTTTAGCATATTATATTTCTGTGCGATAGAAGCATACTCCTTTCTGCGCGGTTCTCCCTAAACCCATCTGCTATCCCCGTACATGAAACCGACACGCCACTGCGCAAAGGCAGCTGTGACGATGCCTTTTCTTCTCACGCACAAGACTTTGACTTTCCGCCCTGCGAGAGGCAGTACTTCGATCCCCATTTCCCCCACTCCCGAGGTTTGACTTCTCCGCGCCACTCTCCGCATGGAATCCGCCAACCTTTTCCCACGCAAGATGTTTGACTGCCGCCTTTGCGGCGGTTTCCTTGCCCAACAGCTTTTTCCTCGCGCACATAGGCTTCTTCCAAAAAAAGAGTGCCGCCTTCGCGCCTTGTTCTCAGCGCCTTGGGCGGACACTCTCCTCTTTTATGATTCCGTGAATTCGCTTTCACGGCTCAACTTGCCTTACTCCGATGTCGTATGCTCCGCTTCCGTCTCGTCCGTGAGGCCCGCGCCCGGCTTCTTCCTGAGGTCGATGCCGCGGATAATCTTTCTGAGCGGCAGGACAGATACCGGATTTACCGAGAGTTCGTCAACGCCCATGCGGAGAAAGGTCTCCGTGAGGGCGAGATCGCCCCCGAGTTCACCGCAGATGCCGACCCAGATGCCATGGCGGTGACCCGCATCTATGGTCATCTTAATCTGCCGAAGGACTGCCGGGTGATGTTTTGCGAGGAAGGGATCCAGCCCCGCGTTCTGCCGGTCAATGGCCAGCGTGTACTGCGTGAGGTCGTTGGTTCCGATTGAGAAGAAATCGCATTCCGCAGCGAGCTCGTCGGCAATCAACACAGCCGCCGGTGTCTCAACCATGATGCCGACCGCGTAATTTCCGAGCTTCACGCCCTGCTTCTTAAGCTCTTCCGCGCACTCCGCAAGCAACTCCTTGCTTTCTCTGAGCTCCCGCATGGAGATGATCATCGGGAACATGATGCCGAGATTCCCGTAGGCCGATGCCCGGAGCAGCGCCCTCAGCTGGGTCTTAAAGAACTCCTTGCGGGTCAGGCAAATACGGATTGCACGCACGCCCATGGCCGGGTTCTCCTCCTTCGCCATGTTCATGTACTCGACCTGCTTGTCCGCACCGATGTCGCAGGTGCGAATGATGACCTGCTTCGGCGCAAGCGTCTCGACCGCGAGGCGATAGGCGTTAAATTGCTCCTCCTCGCTCGGATAGTCTCTCGAATTGAGATAGACAAACTCGGAGCGGAATAGTCCCACGCCGCCCGCATCGTTCTGTTGCACGAGGCCGATGTCGGAGGGACCTCCGATGTTCGCATAGACCTGAATGGTCTTGCCGTCAATGGTCGTATTGCTCTTCCCCTTTAACTCCTGTAGGAGTGCCTTTTGCTTGGCGTCTTTTTCCTTGCGCTTCCGAAGCGACTTCGCAAGATCGCCGGTCGGATCGATATAGGCACAGGAATTGTAGCCGTCAATGATGGCTTCCCGTCCGTCCCACTCATCGCTCACGTCCTTACACTGGACCAAAGCCGGAATCCCCATGGAGCGCGCAAGTATCGCTGTGTGACTGTTGAGCGAGCCCTCTTTGGTGATGATGCCGAGGAGGAGCGACTTATCGAGGCGCACAGTCTCGGAGGGCGTTAAATCCTGCGCTGCGAGTATGCAGGGTTCTGCCCCCTGCAGCGCATCCGCATTGATGCCGAAGAGATAGTTCAGCACCGCCTGCTCAATGTCATAGATATCCGCCGCCCTCTCCCGCATGTACGGGTCGTCCATCTCCGCGAAGACTTTCGCCTGATTGTCAAAGGCTACCTTGACCGCATACTCCGCTGTGTGTTTTTGCGTCTTGATGATTTCATTGGTCGCGTCCAGAAGGTCATCGTCCTCCAGCATCATCGCGTGGACGGAGAACACCTCCGCGCTGTCCTCGCCGGCATTGACCAAGGCCTTCTCATAGAGCGCATTCTGCTGTTCGATGGCGCGCTCCCTGGCGTCATCGAAACGCTTCAGCTCGTTCTCGACATCCTCAATCAGGGTGTCGCTGATTTCGAGCTTCGGCGCCTTGTAAATTTTTACTTTTCCGATGGCAATCCCGTTTAAAACGCTCTTGCCGGTAGCTACCTGCATGCCTTGCCTCCTCGACTCAGAACGTCTCCTTCAGGAACTTCTCAAGCTCTGCCGCGCAGGCTTCCTCGTCTTCTCCCTCGACCCGGACGGTCACAAGATCGCCCTGCTTGACGCCGAGACCCATGAGTGCGAGCAGTTTCTTCATGTCGACATTCTTGTCGCCCTTGAAGATGGTGACGGAGCTCTTGAAAGCCTTGAGCTGCTTGACCAGCAGGCCTGCCGGACGAGCGTGGATGCCATTCGGATCGGTAATGGTGTAGGTGAATTCTTTCATGTTGTTTTCTCCTTCTCTCGCTTACTCTTGTTATTCTGTCAACTGATTTCTACGCTCGTGTAATCGTCCGAGTTGGTGAGCAGCACCACGACCAGGTCCGGATGCCCCGCTGCCTTAATCTTCTCTCTGGAGAAGCGGAGTATCGGCTGACCCAGCTTCACGCTGTCGCCCTCGGAGATCAACGGCTCAAAACCGTCTCCATTCATTGCCACTGTGTCGATGCCGACATGGATTAAAAGTTCCATGTCGCCCGCACCGCTGATGCCGATTGCGTGCTTCGACTCCGCAACCGAGGAAATCGTGCCGTCAAAGGGTGCATACACCACGCCTTCCTCCGGCTGAATGCCGAGACCCGCGCCGAGTATGCCCTGTGCAAAGGTCTCGTCCGGAATATCCTCCTGCTTCACGCACTGTCCCTTGACCGGCGCCGCAATTGTTCCCGCCTCGCAGCGAATCACGACTTCACCGACAAAGCTCTCCTCTTTTTTTGTTGCCT
>CAUVLB010000134.1:0-4130 GCA_963552595.1 uncultured Stomatobaculum sp.
ATCGGGGTTTTCGAAACTGAGAAGACTAAGGAGGTTTTGAAAAAGAAGGAACAACTCAATTCTCAAATTGAACTGTTAAAAAAGACATACGAACGATATTACGGATTTATTAATTGGATTAGAGGATTTGATACATTTAATAATCTCAGCTCACCGGAGATTGAAGATACAATTGAATCATCCACAAAAGAGATGGTTAAAAAGTGGTGTGATGATATAGCAAAAGTGGTGGTTGGTCTTCAAAAAATAATAGATGGTAACTCACATTTGTTTATGCTTCGGGAAGAATGGATTGGTTCGTTACCAATATCAAAACAGATCGAAATTAATCGAGATGAATTTGATATGGTTATTACAGAGCTGAGAGAAGCAGGAATCGATGATGTAGATAGATATACAGAATTGATTAGTGAAAAAGAGAAACTAGAAAATGAAATTGAAGGTCTCGGAGAAGTAAATCGAGATATTTTTAATTGTGAGTCAAATATAAAAAATCTAAAAGAAGAATGGAGAGTGCTTGTTAAACGGCGATATGATGAACGTAGTGCTGTCCTTAAACGCTGGAATGAACTTGGAACACTAAGACTATCACTTATCAGTTTTGGAGATTTGTCAGGAAATGAAAATGATTTTAGGCAGATTATAAGACGCGAGAGTAGTAGTGTCTTTAGTAAAGAGATACTGGAGTATAATGAAGGAGGATTAACAAAAAAAGGAATTTTATATTTTATGTCAAAGGCAAGTGGGCTCTCAGAGAAATTGGAAGAACTTGATCGAATGAAGACGCTCGTTTTGACTGCATCAGATAAATTGGGAAAGAAGTTCTCGGTTTACTTGTTAAAGTTATTTGCTGATTATCCAGAGAGTATTGCTGAATTAGATATGTGGATTCCAAGAGATTCTCTTAATTTGGAAATCAATCTAAATAAAAAGGGAAGACCACTATATCGTTCTATAGATATAGGGTCTCCTGGGCAACGAACTTCTGCAATTTTGTCACTCATTCTAGGAATTAGTGAAATGCCTATCATTATTGATCAGCCCGAAGATGATTTGGATACTAGGAACATAACGGATATTATAGTTGCAAGTATGAATGAGATGAAAAAGAAACAACAGATAATAGTTGTTACTCATAATCCAAACATCGTTGTTAATGCGAATTCGGAACAAGTAATTAGGCTTGATTATAGAAATGGACAGATTATAAATACTTGTAGCGGAGCGTTGCAGAATCACGATGTTAGAGATGCAATCTGTGAAGTCATGGAAGGGGGGAAAGAGGCGCTAGAGACACGCTATTATAGAATTTTTAAGGCATTGGAAAAAGGATAACATGTAAAACACTCGTGAGTACATATTATCGAACTTGTTTGTGGCGTAACTGTTCGACAAATTCTCGTGTTGTATGCACCCATCCCCGCAAAGTATCTTAGGAAGACTAACAAGCTGGTGGTGGGACAGCACTGCTGCGATAATAAATGAGAGGTTCTCTCCATGATACACACGATACAGACTGAGCGCCTTTCTATTCGGCGCATCAGAGCAGAAGACTGGAAGGATATTCAGGCAATTTGGGTCGGTGCGGCAAAGTCTGTTTACGCCCAATATGATAGGCCGAACGATCTGGACGATGCCTCGGTTCAATCTCGAGTTGCGCGCCTTGGTGTGTTTGCGGAGAGTGACGCCCACATTTTTCTCGCGGTTTGCCTGAAGAACAGGGAGATTGGTTACTTTTCCCTAAATGAACGCGGAGAGGGCTATGAACTCGGCTATTGCTTTCATTCGGATTTCCACGGAAAGGGCTATGCGAGGGAGAGCTTGGGGGCTGTGTTAGGGTTCCTGCGGAACCGGGGCGTTCCGTTCGTTGAGGCGGGGACAGCGCTTCGGAATACGCCGTCGCTGCGTTTGCTGCGCTCGCTCGGCTTTGAACTTCGCGGAACAGAGAAGGCATCCTTTTACCAAGATGCGGAAGGCAAGGATATCTTCTTTGACGGCGGCATTTTTGTGCGGCGCTTGGACTGTGATTTGTGAATGATAGAGCTCGAAACCCCTTGGTTTCGGGCTCATTTCGCATTTGCAACTTGACGAAAAACAGCCGTGGAAGTATGGTAATTTATGAATATTTAATGAAAAGAAGCAGAGCATTGGCGCGGGAAATCAGGTTTTGAAAGTGGCAAAACGTACCGTGGAACGCGCTGCTTTTTATAAGGAAGGCGGAATATACAGTATGCATCCGGAAGAAAAAGAAAAATTGGCACCGCAGATTTGGAATATCATTCGGGAGCGGCAGGCATCGCCCGACAATATGGTGGACATTGCGACGCTTTCGCCGTTATTTGCGGAGGCGGGACTTTGCCATACAGACTACGGCTTTGCGACCTTGCGTGATTTTTTAAGCGAGTTTCGAGAATATTTGACTATGGTGGACGGCATTTCCGCGGGGGCGGGTCTTCCCGCAAAATCCTATGTGCAGCTTAAAAACTTTGAAAAGCTTGAGAACGCGGAAGTGCAGAAAGCGGATGTGCCAAAAGACAAGGAGCTTTTTGCGGGGCCGGAGCTATCTGCGGCGGAAAAGGCTGCCTTAGAAGAAAAACTCCGCGAAGTTTTCGCAGCCGTCGTTTCCGATGAAGCGGGCTGGGTCAATTTGGCGGGGCTCGGTGCCCCGCTCAAAGAGAACGGGGTGGATGCAAAGCAGCTCGGTTTTCAGAAGATTATGCCCTTCCTTGAGCAGTTCCCGGAACTGCTCGAACTAAAGCACGAGCCCTCGCCGAGCGGCAAGGCCTGGGTTGCCTATGCGCGACTTCGTGCTGCGAAGACAGCCCTTCCGGCGGGGCTGGTAGGAGATGGGCCGTCAGAGCATACGGTGCGTGCAGATGCAGAGCAAACGGTCGCTGAAGCGTCGATGCCTGCTGCAGGCCCTCAGGCAACGGTGGCAGCTTTGGGAAGCGACGAATCGAGCCAAGCGGAGCTCTCGGCGGAAGAAAAGTCGGAGCTTAGCCCGAAGGTTTGTTCGGCGGTTCGCGCTGCGATTTCGAATGAAGAGGGCTGGGTCAACTTAGCCGGAATCGGTGAGGCACTCAAGGGAAACGGGATTGATGTGAAGCTGCTCGGCTTTCAGAAGATACTGCCCTTCCTTGAGCAGTTCCCGGAACTTCTCGAGCTAAAGCACGAGCCCACAGCGAGCGGTAAGGCTTGGGTGGCCTATGCGCGGCTTCGGGAGAACGAGAAAAGAGAGGGAGATGGCAAGGCAGAGAAGGCCGCCGCAAAGCCTCTTGCGCCGAGGCAGGGAATGTCCGAGTACAGAACGCCGGAGAGTAAGTTCCCGAGTAAGGATTCCTGGCTCTTTCACTGGAGCAGAATTCCGAACCTGAAGATCAAAGAACTCGCGGAGAAGGCGCTGCCCGAAAAGTGGTATTACGGCGCGGCGAATGCGGCGGATGCCGAGAACTATCCCATTTTAAAGAATTACCTTGCTTACACCTTTAAGCGTCTTGTGTTCGAAGACAAAATCTTATACGGCGATGTTGCGGATGCGGAGCATACCGGTGAAGAGTATGCGGCCTTCAATACGGGCCTGGTCGATCAAAAGTACGAGTATATCTACGCACTCTTTAAGAAGAACACCATGTCGCCGCAGCCTTACTGGTATCTCCTCGACTTTGTGGTCGCGGGAGAGCAGTCCGGTAAAACCCTGGCAAGACTCTTTTATCCGCTGCCGAAGCGCGCCGACTATTTTGAAAACCGGTTCCGAAACATGGTATACGACACTTCGACCCAGCTGCTCTGCGATTACACACACATTATTGCAGAGCGCATAGGGCGTTTTCCGCTCCGCTTTTTGCAGGAGAATTGCCCGCCGAATATGCTGGAAATCGACGGTGTGAAATTGGAAGAGGTATATCCGAAGCATGCGAAGGACAGCGAGAGAAAGCGCTATTTCGAGCAGCTCGGCGAGCGCATCCGGAATACGCCCATGGTGCTGAACAACCTGAAAAACCGACTGGAAGCGGCCATTCATCTCACCTTAAAGCGGGTTGAATGGAATTATAAAACGGCAATCCCGGTGTATTTCCCGACCAGAAATCTCTGCTCGCTCTTGCTGCCGCTCTGCCTCTCGGAGGAGGGAC
>CAUVLB010000135.1:0-4069 GCA_963552595.1 uncultured Stomatobaculum sp.
GCCCTTGCGGCACCGTCGCGGGAAGGCTACATCCCGTTGGTGGTCAGCGAGGATGAGGAAGATGAGGAAGAAGAGATTGATTATACAGAAGATGCAGATTTAATTGATGACAGGCCGCTGCTCGCAGCAGGTCTTGCTTCGCGTTCTCTGCGCGCTTCTGGTTCCAATGCAACCTTAAGCAATGCACTCCCGCTGGCAACTCCTTATGTTGCCTTTCGGCAGGCGTCCGGCGGCTATGCGCCGTGGACGGGTCCGGTGGATGATTCAAGCCTCACGGCGAGCAATAACTATGTGAAGCTGGATCCGGCCAACGCGGTCCTTAGGACGCCCGCGGACTTTGCCATCGGTAAGTACGGCGAGCGCATCTTCAGCGTGCAGTTTGCCTTCCGGCCGGGAGAGGTCTCGGATGTCGTGCGAAACAATCTTGTGATGGAACTCTGGATTCCTTCCGGTTTTAATCTGAACGGTATTCCGAGCGTAAACGGCGTGACCTTTACGAGCGCTCGGCAGGCGGACGGAAGCACGGTACTGGTCGGCACCCCTTCGCCTTCGACTGCGAGTGTCAGCGGTCAGCTTACCATTACGCAGGATGCAAATAAGCTGATCAACGAGCTGCCGATTTCCGGCGGTGAGTTGCCGTTCCGGATGCGTGTCATCAACAACTATCGCTCGACCGATCCGACCAAACCGCCGACACTCTATGCACTGGGCGGCGGAGATCACGATAAGACGACTGAGCTGATGCTCAGGACGGTCGGCGGTAACCCCACGGTTACGGTGACCAATCTCTCCGACAACAATACCTATATGCCCGGCGAAATCGGCGGAGCTTCCGGCGCATCCCAGACCAGCCCCGGAACCCCGATCGGCAGAAATGTGAAGTCGAGCCAGGACTATCGCGCTTCGGCTGAGGACGGTGCTTTTTACTTTCTCGGAGATGCCAACATGGGCCGCATGGATCCCTGGTGGCGCAAGAGCTTTGAAATCAAGGTGCAT
Source organism: uncultured Stomatobaculum sp. (assembly GCA_963552595.1). Taxonomy (GTDB): domain Bacteria; phylum Bacillota; class Clostridia; order Lachnospirales; family Lachnospiraceae; genus Moryella. Next base: position 997 of record CAUVLB010000135.1, read on the forward strand.
AAGGATGAAGGCTACCTCGCGGACGGAAGTAAAATTCATCTCGTACTTCCGGACGAGGGAGTGCGTTTCGATCAGGGCGGTGTGCTCTACTGGAGTTACAAGACCGATGACGGTGTGGAGTCGCCTTGGACTGCAATCGGCTCCCGTTATGATTTCAGAATTGGCGGAAACATCCGAGATCTGGTCATTAACGGTGTCAGCTACTATAACCAGCAGGTCACTGCGAATGCCTATCGAGAGGCGGTTGCGGGTTCCGGACTCAGTTATGCGGATTTGTTCCGCAAGCCGGGCACCTTCCACATCCGCTATTACCCGATGATGTATTATAACCGTCTCTACCAGGGCGATTGGACCAATACGAGCTACACGGCGGCCTCCGGTTCTTATCTGGAGCACCCGGACAACACGAATTTCGGGGCGAAGGCAAAAACCGAGGGAACGCCGCTGAAATTTAAGTTGATACAGGGTACCTCGCCGATTCGTATTAAGAGTGATATCATTGATGCGACCATAGGCAACGAGTACTCTTCGACGCTTTTGAGCTCTATCCCGCAGTACAGCTCGGTTTCCCCGGAATTTACCGATTCCGAAGAGGTGAAGGCAAGCTTCCGTTTTGACGACGGAGACGATGCGTTTCAGATTCAGGATAATCTCTCGATCAAGTACGATTACGAGGAGGCGCTCTCGCCGGTTTATTTGAATCACCTGGGACTAGAAGAGAAGTACGGACTCAGCTATCGCATCTATATCAAGGATGCCGTGACGGGACAGGTGGAAGTGAGGACCCTGGTACCGGGTAACGAGTATCCGACTTATACCCCGCAGAGCATCAGCTATGCAGGGCAGACCGTCACCGAGTCCGTAATCGACGGAAACGGCATCACAGACTATACCTTTTCGGATGCCAATGCGGCAGGAAACAAGAAGTACATTGCCCGCGTAGAGGTGTTCAAGAAGAAGTATGACTATAACCACAAGGGCAGTTACATGTACTGGCAGTGGGGTGTGGGAGAAGAGAAGAGCTGGTTTACGTATAAGCTTCGCGCCTATCACCACCGCCTCTCGGACGGTACCGATATTCCGGATAACTACGAGGCAAAGATACAGCGCAGCGTGACCTCCGATCAGATTGCGGCAGAGGGTGGTGAGGCAGGTTTTGCGAGAGAGTTTAAGATTAAAACACGTCACCTCTCGGACAACCTTAGACCCACGACACACGGCCTCGGTTTCATGGAAGTCAACCGTCATCCCGAGACCAGCACTTTCGGTCTGTATGCGGTCATCAAGTATCCGGACACGATGGATTACAACATCGACGCTACCGGTGCGCCGATTGCCTTCGGACAGCCGAATTATGACCCGGTCGTCATTGAGCTCGCGGGCGATGCCATCACTCTGACCGAGTATTTGGAGAAGGCAGATCTTCGCCTCCTCGGCGTCACAGATCAGGCAGGTACCTACCACGATCTTGCGGCGGAAGGCATTGATTCAGAGGATCCGGCCTACTTAAAGGACGGTATTTCTCGCTATTCGAATACGCGGGTTACGGTCTTCTCGAACAGCAATGATAACGGTGCCTTTGACGGCAAGGTCTATGATCTGAATGCACTGGCAAATCAGCTGGGCACAAGCTATTTTACCCGCGTGGTTGTTGCGCTTGAGGACATCAACAGCTTAAAGAGCAATGTCGCGAGCGGAACCCTTCGGAATTACCGTTTCTTTACCCAGCAGGTATATCCCGGTCACAAGAATTACAACGCAGTGGTCGGAACCAACGGTGCGGCGGATCTTCCGAAGAATATTCCCTACACCAACACGCTCTACTGCCGCTACAGCGACTATAAGAGCGAAGTGGTGGACCACAACCCCGCCCAGGACACCACGATTCACGGCATTAGCCAGTATCACGGCACGGCGAGAAAAGCGAACGGAAATTCGGCGAGACTGGTGCTCGGCGACAGCGCCAAGGGAATTTCGGTGCTGGACCTCGACTACTATGTGAATCCCTGGTCAATCTTCGATGATACGAAACTCGGTCAGGACTTCTTCTCGACGACGGGCGCAACGGATTTGGATCCGACTCTCTATAAGGTCAATACAATCGGCCAAGGATTGAGTCGAGGGGCATCGAATGAGATGAATTACCGCGAGCTGGAGCTCACGCGCATTGAGGTGGACAACACCGGTGTAGCGCCGTACAGCGGCAACTCTCCGGAGCTGAACTATCAGAATGCGAGTCTTGACTTTGCGGGAACCAGTGAGCGACTCCTATCGCTTGTGAACGCATTCAGTATTAACATCCAGTATGCGAGAACGTATCAGAATTTTGTGCTGGATGTGACGCTCTCGGACGGCACGAGTCGACACATTGAGGATACGATTTACGGTCCGCACAGCGTGACACTTCACGGACGTCTCCACTACATGATACCGGGTGTCGATATCAAGAACGGTCCCTATGTGAAGTCGATCAAAGTGAGTTTCCCGAACGACCTCAACTGGGGTATGAACAATGCCAAGATGACCTCGGACGGAGGAATCGGCGGAAATCTGTCCTTACCTTCCGTCGGCCTTTCTCTGGTTAAGGAGGATATCCCGAAACACTATCCGGGAACCACGATCCCGATCGGTTCACTCAGTGAGAAGGACAGCGACGCGAGCTACGATAAGTTGACCGTCAAGGCAAAGCTTCATTTTGAAAACATTTACGGTGACGATATGACCACGGATGCCGGCCACTTTACGGTGGAGGGCGCGTCCGAGCGCATTGCGGGACAGCAGGTCAATGTCGCCAAGTTGGTGAATGCGCTGTATTACCATAACATCACGACCTATCAGGGGCGTGAGCTCGGCGTGGGCGGAGACCTTTCGTTCGGTGTCACCCCGAGTACTTTGAATTATGCGGTCAACAAGGGACTCAAGATACGTCCGACCTTCTATATCAAGGTGGATAAGAGCTTTACCTATGTGGACGGCAGCCTGGTGGTCAAGGCGTTCCAGAAGACCTCGACCGGCAGCTGGACCTGGGCACCCAGCAGTGCGAACGTAAACTTTATACCTGCGGGCACAGGTA
>CAUVLB010000136.1:0-4032 GCA_963552595.1 uncultured Stomatobaculum sp.
GGCGAAGTCCGAGCGGAATTTTCCCTGCCGATATAGGAAGGGAACCAGGCGAAGTGCGGTCGGTACAAATTCGATGCGGCCCGCGCGGTAGAATTTGCGCTCGTAGTCGCCAAGATGCGTGCTCTCATAGCGGAAGGACTGTCCCTCCGGATCTGCCTCGAGGACCGCAATCTTGGGGGCAATGATGAGACCGCCGCGCACGGTCACATTGTGTACCGCGCCGCAGCGCGCCGCAAGCGCCGTGTCCAAAAGTTCGGGAAAGCTTCCGCCGAAGCCGTAGTCGATATAATCACCGTCCCTTACGGCGCGAACCGCTTGCTCCGCCGTGACATAGTTTGTTCTTCCGGTCATGGGTATATCTCCTTTTTTTATTGTCAGAATAGCGGGAAGTGCAGGGAAAGTCAATCTGAGCGCAGTGCAAAGGGGAGAAACAGCTTGACTAAAGTAAATAAATAACATAAAATTTGTACTATACTACCGCATCGAGAATGGAGCAAAAAGGGAAATTAGCGCCAAAGCAAAAGTGACAATTACATAAACAAAGTTCAATAAAGAACCATTGTTAAGTCGCAAAGAACAATCAGGCTTTCAAGAGGAGAGGCAAGATGAGAAAAAGACGCGCTGAGGCTTTAAAGAGAGGCATCGCAGTGACAGTTGCAGCCCTAGTGTTGCTCGGTACCGGAGGGTGCGGCGGCAAAGCGGAGAGCAGCGGGCAGGCAAGTCAAAGCGAAACAACAGAGGGAGCTCACGCATTCTCGAGTAAGCGAAAGCAGGAGGCACAGAAAGAAACGAACGAAAGCGAAGGGCTTTCGGAGCCCGCAGAAACGGAGATTCAAGAGTCGCTTAACAATGGAGAGGAAAGCACTGCCGAGGAGCAAAGCGAGGCGGAGCGCGAGCCTGCCGAGACGCTGAGTGAGCAGGACAAGCGCGCCTTACAGGAAAGCGTGGAAGCGGCAATGCGAGACTCGGAGATGTTTAAGGATCATAGGGAGCGCTTACAGCCGGGCCTCGACGAGATAAAAGAAATGAATCAGCAAATACTGACTCAAAAATATTGGAAATACGGCGATAAGCTGACCCCCTACTATGAATTTGATGTCTCTTGTTTCGGCGACAAAAAATATGAAGAACTCGCCGGAAGCAGTCAAACAGAAAAATACGCAGGTACCAACCAGCTGATTAATTCCTATTATCGATGGAATCCCACCAGACAAAAGGACAATTACATGTCCTTTGTTTATCGCGAGTTTGTGGAGCAAGAATATCAAAAACTCTTTGCCGAAATCTACGGCGAAGAGAATGTCAAACTGATCTGCGAACCGCTGGCCTATTTTTGGACGGATGAGCCGATTGACGGAACGACAAGTCTTAAGGACTATATGACACTTGTGGATGAGCAGGAAATCGTGGCGCTGGTCAAGGGAGAAGAGAAGGATAAGAAGAAAGCTATGCGGAAGCTGGACCGCCTGCTCACGGATCGCGGTTGGGGCATAAACCTGATGATTTACTATGTCACGGATGAGCAGTTTGCGGAAGCAGATATGGCAGAAGTCTTGCGCAGGGGGATTTACGACGGCAACTGTATTTGTCAAGGCATTGTGAGTCGCAATCCGCAGCAGAGAGAACGGCTCTACCAAGATTGGCGGGTCGGAAGCCCCATGCCTGATCTCTGGGCGCTAAGGAAAGAAAAGTTTGAGGATCCTGAGAGAATTAAAACCCAATATCAACTCTACAACTACCTCTTGGATTTGCCGCTCAAAAAAATAGGTGTCAATACGGGCTGGACCATAGAGCATGTGATGAAGAAGGCGGAGCTCAGAAAAGATCAGCTCAATATGGCGGAAAAATTTGCGCTTGCCGGCATTCAACGCATCCTGAAAAAGGGAGAGTATGAGGACTTACAGAACACCCGTGTTTTGATGGTTTCCTACCGGAGCGGACACGGAGGCCCCATGGTTACGGAGGAGTTTGCAAACCAAACGGAGCTCTGGAAGGCAAGCAACGAGCACATAAACCTCTATCTGGAGTTCTGGCCGAAGGAGACCGTCGGCTTTGCCGAAGGAACCCTCTTCGTCTATCTGGTGCCCTGAGGAGGAAGCCATGGATGTCTATCTTAATTTACAGCGGCTTCGGGGTGCCGCTGCCCAAAACCTCGCGCTGCGCCGTCGCCTTGCAGCCGCGGCACAGGACATTCACGCTTTGGAGCAAGATATGGACTTGACGGTTTGGAGCGGAAAGGGAAGGGACGGCTTTACCCGTCTCTTCCGGCTCTGGGAGCGCGCGCTGGATGTAGCCCAGGCCACAGCGGCAGAGAAACAGAGACTTTTGGAAGAAGTCGCACTCAGTGAGGGGGCTTTGCGCAAACAGGAGACAGAAGCTTTTTGTGAGCGCTTTATTGCGGCAGAGAGCTGAAGGAGAGGCAGATGGAAATACGCATTCAACACGAAGAACTGCGCCTTCGCCGCGCACAGTGGGGGTTACTCGGGGAAGAACTGCGCCTCATATGGGCAGGCTTTCGTGAACTCGATCAAAGTCTCATTGAAATGTTTGTCGGAGAGATGCAGGGGGCTTACCGGAGTGCTGCGGAACGCGCGGATCGGGAGGGCATGCAGATTTCGGATATCTTTGACGCCCTACTTGCCCAGCTCGACGAGGTGAACCGTACGGCGGAGGACTTCGACAGGGCGATGGGCTCCCTGATTCAGAGAGGGGGAAAAACGGGATGAGTTGCCGCTGCGGAGACATTCGGGATTGTGAACGGGACATCCATACCTTGCAGCTGGCATGCAGTGATGCTGCGCGTCTCGGAATACGCTTAAGACAGCTTGCGGAGCGCGGGCGGGAGGGTAGCTGGCAGAACAGCCGCGCCTATCCCCTGGAAGCCGGACTGCGTGAGCAGATGAGGCAGAGGACAGAGCAATTCTGTGAGCGCACAGAATTGGCACAGCGAAATTATCTTCGCTACTTGGAGTACCGCATTTCGGAAGCCGAGGAAGAACTCGCCTGCATGCAGGATGAGGACGATGCCTATCACGAGGACGACGAAGATTGAAGCCACGAGGACAGCGGAGAAGGACAACGGGTAGTGCGGATGCAGAAGCAAAAATCAAGTGAACAGATTAAGAAGCAAGAGATACAGCAGCAGGAGATTCAAAATCTGCTGCTGTATTTGTCATGGAACGAAATGGGAATATTAGACGGCGGAACGCTGTCCCGCATTGCGGCGGATATTCATGCGGAAGAGCAGGGGCAGTAAAGACACCGAAGTACAGGGAGCCGGATAACAATTTTCCTGAGAGGAGATAGGAGATGCAACAAGAGAAGCAAGAGAAGCAAGAGAAGCGGCAGCCTAAGAAGCACCGTTGGCTACGTTTTGTCCCACAGATAACCTTAGGCCTCGGGCTGTTAGCAGCCTGTTTCAGTTGGCGCGAGCATCACCGTAAACCGACGCAGCAGGAACTGGACACGGCCTTGACACGGTATATGCAGGGGAAGTATGCGATTTACGGGGATACATTGACACCGGTGGGGGAGGGGAAAGTTCAATGGTATCCGAGCGATATTTTATATCCGACACCGGGGATATATGAAATAGTGTTTGAATCAGAGAAGTATCCTAAAAAGTGGAAAAGAGAGAAACTCGTTCTATATTATGATTATGAAAAAGAAACACTTAGGGACAACTACATGGATTTCGTGTTGCGCGAGCAGATTGAGAATGAATTTAGAGAAATATTTGAACAAATTTATGAGGCGAATAGTTATGAATTAATGGTTTCGATCCCTAGGTATCCTGAAGTGAAGTGTGATTATAACGCGGTGGAGGACATTGATGAATATTTGAGAAATGCAACAGATAGTACGATATGTGTATGTGTAGCACGTGACCTGGAAAACGAAGCTGATGACATGAGTAAATTATTGGGGATACTCAAAGATCGACGGTATGGGATAGATACTCAGATCTATTATCTCACCCAAGATCAATTTGATGATGAAGAGAGAAACGAGAGATGGAGAAATAGAGAGGAT
>CAUVLB010000137.1:0-4020 GCA_963552595.1 uncultured Stomatobaculum sp.
AAATATCGCCCGGGGCGGTGCCGATTTTGTTTCCTCTTGCTCTGCAATGCTCCGTTAAACAGCATAGTTCGTTTCCATACGTACAAAGAAGGGAACTGTGTTTTCACACAGTTCCCTTCTGCTCCAATCTAAAAGCTCTTATGCCTCAGTCTTCGGCCCTGCTGCAACCAGTGCCTTGCCTGCATCGTTGCCCTCATACTTCGCAAAGTTCTTGATGAAACGCTCTGCGAGATCCTTTGCTCTCTTGGTCCACTCCTCGCTATCCGCATAGGTATCTCTCGGATCCAGGATAGCCGAATCCACACCCGGAAGCTCGGTCGGAACTTCGAAGTCAAAGAACGGAATCTTCTTGGTCGGTGCCTTCAGAACATCGCCGTTCAGGATAGCATCAATGATGCCTCTCGTGTCCTTAATCGAAATTCTCTTGCCGCTGCCGTTCCAACCGGTATTCACGAGATAGGCCTTCGCACCGCTCTGCTCCATGCGCTTTACGAGTTCTTCCGCATACTTGGTCGGATGAAGCTCAAGGAACGCCTGCCCGAAGCAAGCCGAGAAAGTCGGAGTCGGCTCGGTAATACCGCGCTCGGTACCTGCGAGCTTTGCCGTGAAGCCGGACAGGAAGTAGTACTTGGTCTGTTCCGGCGTCAGGATAGAAACCGGCGGCAATACGCCGAATGCATCCGCCGAAAGGAAAATGACATTCTCCGCAGCCGGTCCGTGAGAGATCGGCTTAACAATCTTATCGATGTGATCAATCGGATAAGAGACACGGGTGTTCTCCGTGACACTCTTGTCGGTAAAATCAATCTTGCCGTTGGCATCGACCGTCACGTTCTCGAGAAGAGCGTTGCGACGAATTGCGCGGTAGATATCCGGCTCGGATTCCTTGTCGAGGTTGATGACCTTTGCATAGCAGCCGCCCTCAAAGTTGAATACGCCGGAATCATCCCAGCCGTGCTCATCATCGCCGATGAGGAGACGCTTCGGATCCGTGGAGAGCGTGGTCTTACCGGTACCCGAAAGGCCGAAGAACACCGCAGTGTTCTTGCCGTCCATATCGGTATTCGCCGAGCAGTGCATCGAAGCGATGCCGCGAAGCGGCAGGTAATAGTTCATCATCGAGAACATGCCCTTCTTCATCTCACCGCCGTACCAGGTGTTCAGGATAACCTGCTCCTTGGTCGTGATGTTGAAGACAACCGCGGTCTCGGAGTTGAGGCCGAGTTCCTTGTAGTTCTCAACCTTCGCCTTCGACGCATTGTAGACAATGAAGTCCGGCTCGAAATTCTCGAGCTCTTCCGCCGTCGGCTTAATGAACATGTTGGTCACAAAGTGTGCCTGCCACGCAACTTCGACGATGAAGCGAACCGCCATGCGGGTGTCCTTGTTCGCGCCGCAGAAAGCATCGACCACGAAGAGGCGCTTGTTGGAGAGCTCTTTCTTTGCGAGCTCCTTAACCGCATGCCAAGCTTCTTCGGAAGCCGGGTGGTTATCGTTCTTGTACTCATCGGAGGTCCACCAGACCGTATCCTTGGAGTTCTCGTCCATAACGATAAACTTGTCTTTCGGGGAACGTCCCGTATAGATTCCCGTCATCACGTTGACGGCATCCAGTTCGGTCACCTGTCCCTTTTCGAAGCCCTCGAGACCTGCCTTGGTCTCCTCTTCAAAGAGCAACTCATACGACGGATTGTGTACGATTTCTGTTGTCCCGGTAATGCCATACTTGCTTAAATCAAGCTTACTCATGTACCTTTCCTCCTCTGTCCTCCGCTCGTGCAAATGCACTGATTTCTCGGGGTTAAGTTCCGGGATTATTATACACTATATCCGAACAGAAAACAATCACGCACGTTTTGCTTTGAGATATTCATCAATACCGCGCGCCGCCTGCTTTCCCGCTCCCATCGCAAGAATTACGGTCGCCGCGCCGATCACGGCATCGCCGCCCGCAAAGACGCCCTCGCGCGTGGTTCGGCCATTTTTCTCATCCGCAACCAGGCAGCCCCAGCGATTGGTCTCAGGTCCGTCGGTGGTCGAAGCAATCAACGGGTTCGGAGATGTACCGAGCGCCATGATGACGGTGTCCGCCGGAATCTCTTCCTCGGAACCCGGAATCTCGATGGGTCTTCTTCTTCCGGACGCATCCGGCTCGCCGAGTTCCATGTGAATCACGCGTACCGCCCTGACCCAACCGTTCTCATCCTCCAGAATTTCAATCGGATTGGTGAGCAGGTCAAAGATAACGCCCTCTTCCTTTGCATGATGTACTTCTTCGACTCGCGCGGGAAGCTCTGCCTCCGAACGGCGGTACACAATGTGCGTCTCCGCGCCGAGGCGAAGTGCCGTTCTTGCCGCATCCATAGCGACATTGCCGCCGCCCACAACAATTGCACGCTTACCCGCAAAGATAGGTGTATCGTAATCCTCACGGAAGGCCTTCATCAGATTGTTGCGCGTCAGAAACTCATTTGCCGAGAAAACACCGCTCGCGGTCTCGCCCGGAATATGCATGAACATAGGCAGACCCGCGCCGGATCCGATGAACACAGCATCATAACCCTCATGATCGAGAAGATCGTCCACCGAGACCGACTTTCCGACTATGGTGTTGGTCTCAATCTCAACGCCGAGCTTCTTCACATTTTCGACTTCGTGGGCAACTACACTGTCCTTCGGCAAACGGAACTCCGGTATGCCGTAGACCAGCACGCCGCCGGGTTCATGGAGTGCCTCAAAGATTTTGACTTCGTAACCGAGTTTTGCGAGTTCGCCCGCGCAGGTAAGTCCTGCGGGACCCGCGCCGATTACGGCCACACGCTGTCCGTTTTTCTCGGAATGATTCTCAGGTTCAATCTTATGTTCGCGCGCCCAGTCAGCGACATAGCGCTCGAGTTTACCGATTGCGACGGGCTCACCCTTGATGCCGCGAATACAAACACCCTCGCACTGGGTCTCCTGCGGGCAAACACGACCGCAAACCGCGGGAAGCGCGGAGCTCTCCGCAATGATGCCGGCTGCCTTTGCCTCCTGCCCTGCAATGACCTGCTGTAAAAAGCCCGGAATATCGATTGAAACCGGACATCCCGCTACACAGCGCGGATTTTTACAATTCAGGCAGCGAGATGCCTCTGCTCTCGCCTCTTCTTCGGTATAGCCGAGACAGACCTCTTCAAAGTTATGTGCGCGTACTTCCGGCGCCTGTTCCCGAATCGGAACTCTCTTCATCATGTCCATTACCGCTGACCCCCGCAATTTCCGCAGCCGCCGTGATGCGTGCTGCCTTCCGTATGCTTGAGATACTCTCTTCCCTCTTCGCTCGCGTACATTTTTGCGCGCTTCATCGCCTGATCGAAATCGATCAAATGCGCATCAAATTCCGGCCCGTCCACACAGGCAAACTTAACCTCATCGCCGACAATCAGACGACATGCCCCGCACATTCCGGTTCCGTCCACCATGATGGGGTTCATGCTGGCAATGGTCGGAATGCCAAGCTTCTTGGTGAGTAAGGAGACAAACTTCATCATAATCATAGGGCCGATTGCAACGCAGAGATCGTAGTGCTTGCCTTCTTTTTCTACCAGCTCTTCGACCTTTGCGGTAACAAGTCCGTGGAAACCGTAGGAGCCGTCATCGGTGGTGATGTAGAGGTGATCGCCGACCAACGCACGCATTTCCTCTTCAAGTATCACCAAATCCTTGGTTTTTGCGCCCTGCACGACGTCCGCAACGACGCCCTGCTCCTTGAGCCACTTGACCTGCGGATAGACCGGAGCCGTGCCGACACCGCCGGCGACAAAAAGGATGTTCATCTTCCGAAGTTCATCCGGCGTCTTGTGGGTAAGTTCCGAAGGACATCCCAGCGGTCCCACAACATCTTCAAAGCAATCTCCTTCTTCCAGCGCCGCCATACGGGCACTGCTTGCGCCAACAACCTGGAACACAATCACGATGGTTCCCTTTTCGCGGTCATAGTCACAGACTGTCAGAGGAATGCGCTCGCCGTAGCGATCGATT
>CAUVLB010000138.1:0-3941 GCA_963552595.1 uncultured Stomatobaculum sp.
CCGATCACATCGTCCGCCTCAAAGCCCTCGAGCGACACGGTTCTAATGTTCATGGCCGCCAACAACTCCTTAAGGAGCGGCACCTGCTCCCGCAGTTCATCCGGCATGGACTTTCTGGTTCCCTTGTAATCCGCGTAGCGCTCATGGCGAAAGGTCGGTGCAGGCAGGTCAAAGGCGACCGCAAGATAGTCCGCCTGCTCCTCCTCGAGCAGTTTCAATAAGATGTTCAAAAAACCGTAGACCGCATTGGTGTGCAAGCCCGCCGAGTTCGTGAGCTCCGGCACGCCGTAAAAGGCGCGGTTTAAGATACTGTGTCCGTCAATCAGTACTACTTTCTTTCTTGTTTCCAAGTCGCTTTCCTCTTCTCTCAAGCCACACTCCAGTAAAGAATGCGAAACATTAAAAGTCCCGCGACCGCAACCCCCGCAGTGGTCAGCGCATCCATCACATAGCGCAGGATTTCCCGCAGGTGCGCGCGTCGAAGACGCAGATACGCATAGCGCAACTCGCGCTCCATAGCTCGTTTTCCGTCGAAATCATCGCTGTCCGTGTCCAGAACACGGAGTCCCTCCAATAAAAAGAAGTTGGTCTCCAATTCCCGGCGGCATACGCTGCAACAGCGAATGTGCTCTAAGAACTCTGCTGTTTCTTCCTCTGTGAGTTCGCGCTGTATAAAATGAGACATCTTACGTTCAGCTTCTCTGCAGTCCATTCCGCCTCCTCTCTTTCGGCTCATTTTAGCACAAACCGCCGCAAAAAGGGCAGGAAACCGTTCTCCTGCCGCTTCGCTAAGCTGTTTCACTTCAAAACAAAGCACGGCTTGCTGCCTCCGTTGAAAAGAGCTTCTTGGCTCTCTTTCGGAAAGACAACAAACCGCGCTTCTGTTTGTCGCAACACAAGCCTTTCTCTCTGTCGGTACAAAATTTTGAAAACCGCCCTCAATTCTTCGAAAAGCGCAACCTCAGACCGTAGCCAGGAAGCGCAGAAAAGCCTGCTTGCCCGCATTGTCTCTTTTAAAAACGCCCGCGTCCTCAAGTACCTCGGCAAAAACGAGTCCCGTCTCCTTCTGCACGATTTCCAAGGCATTGTCCGCGGTAAGCTCATACTTGCCGCGGAAAGCTTCCGCCCAATCGGCGTGCTTTTCGGTCAGCTCGTCCGCGCGGAGATCCGCGTCGCTTACCAGCGCATCCGCAACGGCCGAGAGTTCGGTCTTAAGCCGCGCCGGCAGCACCGCAAGTCCCATGACCTCGATTAGGCCGATGTTCTCTTTTTTGATGTGGTGTAACTTGGCATGCGGATGGTAGAGCCCAAGCGGATGCTCTTCCGTGGTCAGATTGTTTCGGAGCACCAAATCCAACTCATACTTCCCCTCCCGCATTCTCGCTATCGGGGTGACGGTATTGTGCGGCACACCTTCGGTCTCCGCGTAAATAACTGCCTCCGCATCCGTGTAAGCGCGCCACGCATTTAAAATGCGGTCCGCGAGTTCAATGAGATGTTCTCGCGCATCACAGGAAAGACGTATGACTGACATGGGCCAGTTCACAATGCCCGCGCTCACATCTTCAAAGCCCGGGAAGCTGAATTTCGTCTCAATCGGCGCCCGTTCCATGGCAAAGCTGTAGTGCCCGCCCTGGAAGTGGTCGTGTGCCAGGATGGAACCTCCCACAATGGGCAGATCCGCATTGGAGCCCACAAAGTAATGCGGGAATTGGTGCACAAAGTCGAGCAGTTTCGCAAAGGTGTCGCGCTCTATCTTCATCGGCGTGTGCTCGCGGTTAAAGCAGATGCAGTGCTCGTTGTAATAGACATAGGGCGAATACTGCAAAAACCAGGGCTTTTCGTTGATCGAAATCGGAACAATGCGGAGATTCTGCCGCGCGGGATGATTCACGCGCCCCGCATAGCCCTCATTCTCCGCACAGAGAAGACAGCGCGGATAGTTCGAGACCGGAAGATTTCTCGCCGCCGCAATGTCCTTTGGATCCTTTTCGGGCTTCGAGAGATTGATGCTGATATCCAGCTCCCCGTACGCCGTGTCCACCTTCCAGCGGAGGTCCTTCGCACAGCGCTCGCTGCGTATGTAGTTCACATTCTGACTGAAGGCGTAATACCAGTCGGTCGCTGCCTTCGGACTCTCCGCATACAGCGTTTCAAAGCGCGATATGACTTCGGCCGGGCGCGGTGTCAAGCGCCCCATGAGCTCTGTGTCAAAGAGATCACGATAGGTAACCGTGTTCTCGGGGATGAGCCCCTTTTCGCAGGCGTAATCACAGAGGACATTCAAGGTCTCTGCGAGCCCCGCGTTCTCATTCAGTTCAAGCTCAGGCAGCGCATCCGCCTTCAATACATCGAGAAGGGTATTGAGCGCCCAAGTGCGCTCACAGTCCGCAATCAAACCGGTACTTACCGCATAATCCACCAAGTGTAGTACTGCATTCATGTTCTTTTCTCCCGCTCTCTTCTGAGGTAAATCTGCCATAATTTTAAGCCTTAATCCCCTGTGTTTCAAGCGCCCAAGCCCCTTCTTCCCGCTTGCGAACGCAGGCTCAAAAAGATAAGGGATGTCGCAAGAAATAGGTTTTTCCAAAACGGGGTATCGAAAAAGGATGGGGCGATGAAACGCCCCATCCTCATTTTGACGCTGTATCGTTACTTGGTCACCATGTCATACTTGAACACCACGAAAGAGCCGTACTCCGCAGGCAACGAGAGCGAAAAATAAATCTCCCCGTTCTTCACATAGCTAAAGCTCTCCGGCCACTTGGGCTTGCCGTCCTCGCCCTTTTTGAGCGGAAAATCGGAAGCCTCCAGCTTTTCCGCGATGCTCTTCTGAAGCGCTTCTTTGCCGTTTGCCTGAATCCATGCCTTATACGTGTTGACCTCGTTTTCTCCTGCATTCGCAAGCTCAAACTCGTCTCCGAGGGCATAGTTCGCCATGCTGACCGCATCCACTGCGTCGCGAAGGCCTAAATCCTTCAGGCTTCTCACCGCTACGGTGTTGCTGTAGAAGAGCTGCACCGGCGCAGTATCTCCGCTTCTCTGCATCTCACCGCGGTAGGTCACGACCACGCGATCCGCATCCGCCGAGATGACTTCCGCCGTCACCGTGAGTTTATCCTTTGTCGCGTCGGTGAGCAGTGCCTCGACCGGCGAAAGCGCGTTCTCCTTTAAGTGTGCATTCAGCTTCTCCTGCTGCGCGCTGTCCGTGAGGCCGCTGACCACCGGATAGCCGATGGAAATATGATCCTGCTGATATGTTTCCACCTTTGCCGAAATCAATGCACGCTTCTCTGCCGCCTGACTTCCCGCCGCTACACTGCCGCTCTCCGCGCCGACCGAAGCCGCCGCAACACTGGCCGCCGTCTCTGCCGCTCGGTTCTCCGCCGAAGTTTCAACTACCTTGGATGACGTCTTCTTTCCGCAGCCTGCCGCCAAAAGCGCTGCCATAAACGCAGCCGCACACACCATTCCGATTTTTCTCTTTTGCATTGTCAACCTCCACTGTGCGTTTCCGTGTTCCCCGTAAGTATAGGCGGGAAGCTGTGCGCCGTCAACCGCGACACCTTCCTCCCGCTTTTTCCGCGCAAGAAAACAAAACCGGCTGCTCTCCCATCCAGGGAAAACAACCGGTATTCTCTGCCTGCCGACAGTGGGACTTGAACCCACACGCCCTTGCGAGCAACAGATTTTGAGTCTGCATCGTCTGCCATTCCGACATGTCGGCTTACCGGCAGAGTATAGCATTTCGGGAGAGGCAATTCAAGGGCTTTTTGCTTGCCTTTGAGTATTTTTGATGAGGCTTTAGCACTACTGAACTACTTGGATTATGTGTGCTCACATAAAGGAAAAACAAGCGGTTCTCGTATTATTTTTTCCAACAAGGAACACGGAAGTATCTTTCTTCACTCGCGGTACATCCGGTTCCGCTAAAATAAATT
>CAUVLB010000139.1:0-3930 GCA_963552595.1 uncultured Stomatobaculum sp.
TCTCGATATCGACCAGATCCGCAAAGGGGATATAGATCACAGCCCCCGGAATGACCGCCGAAACCGCGTCCTCCCGTATGCCTGTCTTGTCCTGTTGGAGCTTTACCTCCGAAGCACGGCCAAGCACGCGGAAGAAATCCTCCGCGCGGCGGAAGCTGTCAAGCAGCGCCTCATCCTCAGAGACCACGAATACCTCTGCCTGCTGCCCCGGGGCAACGTTCATCGAGGTGCGAATACGGCGAATTTCGCGGACCGCCTCCTTGATGCGCTCTACCTCGGCAGCATCCTCCGAGAAAGAGAAGCGCTCCTCGCACTCCGGCCAGGCGGAAATCATGATGCTCTCCTCCTCATTGAGGCTTAAGAACACTTCCTCGGTGATGAAGGGCATGAAGGGGTGGAGCAGCTTCAGCGCGCGGCTTAAGACCTCTCGGAGCGTCCAGAGCGCTGCCTCACGGGTCGGGTCCTCCTTGTTCCAGAGGCGCGGCTTCACCATCTCGATGTACCAGTCGCAAAACTCCTCCCAGATAAAGTCATAGACCTTCTGGAGCGCAATGCCGAGCTCGAACTTCTCGAGGTTTTCCGTTACCTCGCCGGTGAGTCGGTTCAGCTGATGCAGCACCCAGCGATCCTGCGGAAGCAGCGCCGAAGCTGCGGGCTCCGCCGGCATGGTCTCACCGAGGTTCATCTCGATGAAGCGCGCCGCATTCCAAATCTTATTCGCAAAGTTGCGCGCGGATTCCACGCGCTCCCAGTAGAAGCGCATGTCATTGCCCGGCGCATTGCCCGTCATCAGGGTGAGGCGCAGCGCATCCGCACCGTAGCGCTCAATGACCTCGAGCGGGTCAATGCCGTTTCCGAGCGACTTGGACATCTTTCTTCCTTCGGAATCGCGCACCAGACCGTGGATCAGCACGGTGTGGAAGGGCAGCTTGCCGGTCTGCTCGATGCCGGAGAAGACCATGCGGATCACCCAGAAGAAGATGATGTCATAGCCGGTCACCAGCACGTCGGTCGGGTAGAAATAGCGGTACTCCGGCGTGTCCTCCGGCCAGCCTAGGGTCGAGAAGGGCCAGAGCGCCGAGCTGAACCAGGTGTCCAGCGTGTCCTCATCCTGGCGGAACTTGTGGCCGCCGCAGTGCGGGCAGCTCTCGGGCGCCTTGCCTGCGACCACAACTTCGCCGCAGTCCTCGCAGTAGTAGGCGGGAATCCGGTGTCCCCACCAGAGCTGGCGGGAAATGCACCAGTCGTGAATGCCTTCGAGCCAGTTTAAGTAAGTCTTACCGTAGCTCTCCGGCACAAACTTGAGCTCGCCGCTCTTAAGCGCCTCAATGGCCGGCTTTGCCATCTCCTCCATCTTCACAAACCACTGGGGCTTAATCATGGGCTCGATGACGGTTTTGCAGCGGTCGTGTATGCCGACCGCGTGGCTGTGCGGCACGACCTTCACGAGAAGTCCCGCTGCCTCGAGGTCCTTGACCATGGCCTTTCTCGCCTCGTAGCGGTCCATGCCGTCGTAGGGAGAGCCCGGGCAACGCACGGTCGCATCGTCGTTTAAAATCGTGATTTCCGGCAAGTTGTGGCGCTTGCCGACCTCAAAGTCGTTCGGGTCGTGCGCCGGCGTAATCTTCACGCAGCCGGTTCCGAATTCGGGATCCACATAGCTGTCCGCGATGACCGGAATCTCGCGGTCCGTGAGCGGAAGCTTTAACATCTTGCCGACCAGTGCCGTATAGCGCTCATCCTCTGGGTTCACCGCGACGGCGGTATCACCGAGCAGGGTCTCCGGTCTCGTGGTCGCAATCTCGACATAGGCACCGTCTTCGCCGACAATCGGGTACTTGATGTGCCAGAAGAAGCCGTCCTTGTCGACATGCTCCACCTCTGCGTCGGAGATGGTTGTTTGGCAGACCGGACACCAGTTGATGATGCGGCTTCCGCGGTAGATGTAGCCCTTCTCATAGAGGCGCAGGAAGACTTCCTGAACGGCCTCGGAGCAGCCATCGTCCATCGTAAAGCGCTCTCTGTCCCAGTCCGCGGAGGAGCCGAGCTTCTTCAACTGGTTGATGATGCGATTGCCGTACTCTTCCTTCCAGTCCCAGCACTCCTCAAGGAACTTCTCTCTGCCGAGCGCTTCCTTGTCTCTGCCCTCTTTCTTAAGCTTCTCGATGACCTTGACTTCCGTCGCGATTGCCGCGTGATCCGTGCCCGGCTGCCAGAGTGCGGAGTAACCCTGCATTCTGCGGAAACGGATTAAGATATCCTGCATTGTATTGTCGAGCGCATGGCCCATGTGCAGCTGTCCCGTGATATTCGGCGGCGGCATCACAATGCAGAACGGCTTTTTCCGCTCATCCACCTCCGCGTGAAAATAGCCGCGGTCCATCCAGCTCTGATAGAGCTTATCCTCAATCTCCGAGGGGGTATAAGTCTTCGGAAGTATTTTCATATTCAATCCTCTCTGATTTCTGCTTATCTCGGAAGCGCACTCAGACCATGCTGCGGTACTCTTCTCTCCACTGCGCTATGATTCTTTTCTCCAGCGCTCGGCGCTTTTCTGCATCCTGCTCCGCAAGTATGGCCGCCACCTCGCGCACCTCGCGTCCCTTGGCGGCGCGCGCCTTCACCGCGCGGAGTTCTTCGTCCCAGCGTTCCTTCTCTTCCTCCCGCAGCGTAGGAAGCTCTTTTTCAAAGCGCTCGCGCAGTGCCTGATCCGGCTCGCTCTTTGCGAGGAAATACATGCGCTTTACAATGTCTCTGTCTTTCCTCAGTGCATAGGCGGTCTGAAAACAATCGAAGGCGCGCTCCGTGAGAAAAAGGTTCGCAAGTGCCGCGCCCTCCCGGTCCAGGAGCCTGCTCTTCGTCGCGCGGTCCAAGCTCTCCTTGGAGAGCGCGCGCTCATACGCCGCGACGGCCTTTCCGTATTTTCGGAGCGATAAAAAAAGATCTCCCTTTTTCTGCTCCGCCCGCTCCTTCGGCAGCGCCAAATACTCCTTCACGTTCTGGGCAAACAGGCTCTGCTGTCTGGGGCTCGCATAGCCGCCCCGCGCGAGAAAGCGAGACAGAATTTCCTCGCTCTTCGCCTTTTCGCGCTGCAAACTTCTTAACTCCCGCGCGAGCTCACTGTGGCGCGCGCCGCGCGAGAGAAAGGAGAAGAACTTTTCTCCCACAAAGTTTTCAAGGAAAAGCGGCGGATACTTGAGTATCAGGTAGGAGAGCTCTTCGAGCGTCTCCGCATGCAGACCGAGTTCCTCGAGAAAGAGCTTCTCCCGGGGATTGGTCTCTGCCATCCATATCAGTCCCACAGCTCCACCTCCTGTTTGCTCGTCCTGCCGCTCGGCGGAAAAATTTCGCCGAAGCCCGCATCGACCAAGGTGAATTCCGCACTTCTCTCATCCGAGAAGCGGAAGCTTAAGTCGATATAGCAGGTTTTATCCTCACGCTCGGGCAAAACATCGAGTGCCACCGGAAGGCTCTTCGCGCCCCGGGCACCGTCCGTGACAAGGAGCTGCAGCTCCTTTCCGTCCTCCGGAAGAAAACGAAAGCGCCCGCCCGCCGTGAGCAAGGCCGCACCGCGCTCTGCGAGCACCAATTCGCGCTCCTGTCCCTCGCGCTTCACAAGCAGCGAGAGCTTCCAAGCTGCCCGCCCCTTGCAAACAAAGCGCGGCAATTCGCGCTTTTCGGCTGCGGCGCGGCAGGCCCGAAGAGCACCCTGCGCAAACACGGTCTTCTCGTGATAGAGCTTTCGCTGTCCCTTGCTGACCGAGCGCTGAAAATTCGGCGACCAATCCATGCGGTTAAAGCCCGCACCGGTCAAAATGACACTCGCAAAGTGTCGGTTTCTCAACACCGTCTCCGCATTGGCGGAGAGCACCTGATCCGCAAAGCGCTCCCCCTGCGCGTTTTTCAAAATCTCCAGGGTAAAGGCCTCGC
>CAUVLB010000140.1:0-3914 GCA_963552595.1 uncultured Stomatobaculum sp.
GCAGCTTGCGACCGGATAGACCGTGCGGTCCGGATAGGTCATCGCATTCAGGAAGGTGTTCAGCGAGCCCTTCACAAGCTCCATGAAGGGATCCTTGGCCCAATACTTCTCCGAGCCGCAGAGCACGGTGTGCTCGACAATGTGCGCGACACCGGTCGAATCCTGCGGCGGGGTTCGAAAGCCGATCGTAAAGACCTTGTTCGCATCGTCCGCGAGCAGGAGAAACACGCGGGCTCCGGTCTTCTTGTGCTCCAGCACTACGCCGTCCGCCTTAAGTTCTTTGAGACGGCTCTCCGTCCGGACGCGATAGGCGTCAAGCTTAGAGAGCGCCGCAAGCTGTTCCTCTCGATTCCACTTCGCTGTCATATTATTTCCTCTCCCGACTCTGTCGTTTGTTCAGTCTTCCGAGATACTTATCCTTTAAGAGCGCGATGCTCTCGCGCGCCAGATAGTGCAAAAAGAGCACGCGGTCGCTCGGCGCGGGCACCCCGAGCGCCGGAATGCCGCACTGCGCTTCGAGTAAGGCCGAAGCCCGGTAGAGATGAAAGTCCGAGCTGATAATTGCCACGGCCTCCGGGTCCGGGGTCGTGAGCAGCACCCACTTTCCGTCCACCTCGATAAAGACCGGGTAGTCCTCATTGTTCACGCGGTGCAAGAGGGCGTAGCTGTATACAATGTTCTCGTAGGTGTTCTTTGACTGCCGCTCGAGAAGCAGGCGCTTCTCCGGGAGTCCCTGTTGCATGAGGTACTCCGCCATTGCCTCCGCCTCCGTGCGCTGTCCCCTGCGATCCTGACCGCCGCTCAGGATGAACCTGGTCTCCGGCGACTTTGCCGCAAAGTCGAGCGCCGTATCGAGGCGCTGTCTCAGCGTTTTTGAGAGCGTACCGTCCGGCTTTAGCCCTGCGCCGAGCACAATCGCATACTCGGGCTGCCCCTTCGCCTTGGGGTGCATGCCGGAGGCGACCACGAGCCCCGAGGCCATGAATACGGCCATGCCGAGAAAGCTCAGGGTGTGGGCCTGGGTCACCAAATAGAGCGAGAGCTTTCCGGGCGTCCGCGTGTGAATCCAGCGGAACAGCACGTTGCCGAGACAGACCAGGGCAAAGAAGAGCCATATCCAGCTCTCAGCAACCAGCTGTCTCGCGTAGACGCAGAGCACAACAAAGTAAACGGCGCAAAAACCCGCGGCGCTCAAAAAGAAAGCAGTCATCCCAAAGTCTCCATGCGTAGCAATTCTCCCGCGGCGACGCTGCCGTCAAAGCGGACGGCGAGCGCTTCCTTGGGATGCGGTGCACTCTCGACCGAGAGTCCCTCCGGGTTCCGTATTTCCAGCACGGTGAGCAGCTCGTTGCTGCCGTCAAAACACATGCGCTCAATCCGGTCTCCGACCGAGAATTTATTCTTCTGTTCAAAGTGCGCGTACCCCTCGCTGTCCACCGAGGCGACCTTGCCGAGGTAGGTGTAGTTCCGCACATACGTGTTGCTGTCGTAAATCTGCGCTTCCTCATTCGGCTTGCCGAAAAAGAAGCCCGTCGTGTACTCCCGATAGGTACACTTTCCGATTTCCTCCCGATAGGAGGGGAGGTTCTCCCGGTAGCGCTCCGGACTCTCGAAGTAATCGTCGATTGCACGTCGGTAAGCGCGCGCCGCAACCGCCGCGTAGAGCGCGGTCTTCATCCTGCCCTCGATTTTAAAGCTGTCCACACCGCTCTCAATGAGCTCCGGGATGTGGTCTATCATGCAGAGATCCTTGGAATTAAAGAGAAAGGTTCCCCTCTCGTTCTCAAAGACCGGCATGGACTCGCCCGGACGCTTCTCCTCGGTCACACTGTACTGCCAGCGGCAGGGATGGGTGCACTCGCCGTGGTTTGCATCCCGCCCCGCCATAAAGCTAGAAAGCAGGCAGCGCCCCGAATAGGAAATACACATGGCGCCGTGCACAAAGGTCTCGATCTCCATCTCCGCGGGTATGCGCTCCCGAATTTCGCGTATCTCATCGAGCGAGAGTTCTCTCGCGGTCACGACGCGGCTCGCGCCGAGTTCCCGCCAGAAGAGAAAGCTCCCGTAGTTCGTGTTGTTCGCCTGGGTGCTCACATGGAGCTCAATGCCGTGACAGAGGCGCTTTGCGAGCATAAAGAGCGCGGGGTCGGAGACGATGATCGCATCCGGCTTCAGTTCGGAGAGCTCTTTGAAGTAGCGTTCCGCCTCGTTTAAGTCATTGTTGTGCGCGAGTATATTCGCGGTCACAAATACCCGCTTGCCTCTCTCGTGCGCAAAGCGGAGCCCCTCCGCCATTTCCGCCGGGCTGAAATTCTTTGCGTTCGCGCGAAGCCCGAAGGCCTCTCCGCCGATATAGACCGCATCCGCCCCGTAGTCAAATGCGGTTTTTAAGACCTCTAGACTCCCGGCCGGGAGCAAGAGCTCCGGTTTTTTACGCTTCTCTTTGCTCAATCCTCTTCTCCTTTACACTGAATGCCAGGCCGTCGCCGATCGGCAAGATCGAAGTTCTGAACCCCTCGCACAGCGAGAGCTCCTCCAAATAGGCGCGCATCCTGCTGTGTATGGTTCTGTCCCGCCGGTCGATTGCAAAGCGGGACTCGGCGGTATCTCCGCCCTGCAGCACATTGTCCGAGAGCAGGGTTCCGCCCGGACGAAGCACCCGAAAGAGCTCCGGAAGCCACTTTAGATACTGCCCCTTCGCGGCGTCCAGAAAGAGGAAATCATAGGCCTCATCAGACTGCTCTTTCAAGAACTCATAGGCATCCCCCTCGATTAGGGTAATGCGCCCCGCCCCGTAGTGCGCTAGGTTTTCCTTGGCGCGGGCAATGCGCGGCGCATAGTTCTCCACCGTCGTGATATGCGCAGACGGCGGCAGCTCTTCCGCCATTACCAGCGCGGAATAGCCAACCGCCGTCCCCAGCTCCAGCACGCGCTCCGGGCGAAGTCCCGCGAGCAAAGTCCTTAGAAAGCGCTCGGTATCCCGCCGTATAATCGGCACCTCGCCTTCCTCCGCCTCCTGCCGCAGCGCCTCCAGATAGCGCCGGTTGCCGGGGTCCAGATAGTCCAGATAAGCCCGGACGCGCTCTGCTATCATCATTTGCCGCTCCCTCGCTTCTCGGGCGCGGTCGATAAAATCTCCAGCATGTCGTCTATGGTCTCCGAGGTGTTCAGGCTGTAATCGCCCGCGCGCACCTTTCTCCCGAGGAAGAGAGACTGCAGACGAAAGGCCCAGGTATTCTCGATGAGGCCGAGCTCCTTCAGCTGTTTTGCCGTCTCCTCCGTGCTCTGTCCCTCCGAGATGTGCACGGCGATATCGCGCCCCGGCGCCTCTTCGACGCTCTGCTGGTAAAAGGCGTCGTGCCCAAAGCGATAGGCCGCAAAAACACCCCGAAAAAGCACAAAAAGCAGGCAGGCGGTGATTAACAGCCGCACTGCCATGCCCAATGCCTCAGAAGACAGATGATTGAGTTGTTCTGTATTCTGTCGTGTTTTCAAGTTCCCGCTCTCCTCTTTTGCAAGTTCAATTGACGCCGAGGATAATCGGCAGGATGACCGGGGTGCGCTTCATCTTCTTCCAGAAGAAATCGCTGAGCTCATCCCGCACGACATTCTTTAATTTGCTCCAGTCGTTGACACCCGCATCGAGGCTGTCCGTGACTGCCGTCACGGCTCTCTCCTTCGCCTCTGCCATCAAGTCCTCGGAGTCCTTGACATATACAAAGCCCCGTGACACAATTTCCGGTCCCGCGAGCAGCTGGTTCGAACCGCGCTGCAGGCCTATGGTCACAATCATAATACCATTCTGCGCGAGATTCTGTCTATCGCGCAGCACGACGTTTCCGACATCTCCGACACCGAGTCCGTCCACCAGGATGCCACCCGCCTGCACATGGCCCGTGATCTTGCAGCTCTCG
>CAUVLB010000141.1:0-3909 GCA_963552595.1 uncultured Stomatobaculum sp.
AGCGAGGCAAAGCTGATGGTGGTGTTTTCCGGGCCTGCCGATACCACAGCTGTCACAGATACCGCAAGTGCTCCTACAGCCAAGCTCAGTTCTTCAGCGAGACGCCGCGCATTGCATCGCCGCGCTTGTTCTCACCGAAGTGATAGTCGTTTCCGGGCAGGATGGCATTCAGAAGCACGCCCGCAATCGAAGCGATGGCAAGTGCCGTCAACGTAATCGGAGTTCCGAAAACCGTGAAGCTTAAGCCCTTCGAGAAACCGAGGCCGGAGACCAGGATGACCGCCGCAATGATTAAGTTCCTGCTGTTCGAGAAGTCCACGCGGTTCTCGACCACGTTACGGACACCGATGGCCGAGATCATGCCGTAGAGAATAAAGCTGATGCCGCCGATGATGGCCGTCGGCAGGGAGGCAATGACCGCCGCAAAGCGCGGCACAAAGGAGAGTAGAATCGCATAGACCGCCGCAATGCGGATGACCCGCGGATCGTAGACCTTCGAGAGTTCCAGAACACCGGTGTTCTCGCCGTAAGTCGTGTTTGCCGGACCGCCGAAGAATGCGGACATTGAGGTTGCGAGGCCGTCGCCGACCAGGGTGCGGTGCAGACCCGGATTCTCAATGTAATTCTCGCCGACGGTTGCGGATATCGCCGAGAGATCGCCGATGTGCTCCATCATGGTCGCAATCGCAATCGGTGCCATGACCAAGACAGCGGTCAGATCGAACTTGCAGAATTGAAACGGCGGAAGACCGACCAGGCGGCTGCTTGCAATGCCCGCAAAATCGATGATGGCCGAGCCATCCGCATTCTTGATGCCGAGCGCAACAAAGAGCAGCGCCGCCCCGTAGGAGATCAGAACGCCCATCAGGATCGGAATGATGCGGAATATGCCCTTACCCCAGATGTTAAAGACCACGATTGTGCAGAGCGCAATCAGCGCGAGCAGCCAGTTGGTCTCCGCCGAAGCGATTGCCGTGCCGGCAAGCGAGAGACCGATGCAGATGATGATGGGGCCCGTCACAACCGGCGGGAGGAAGCGCATAACCCGCTTCACGCCGATCAGCTTGATGATTGCCGCGAGCAGCAGGTATAAAAGTCCCGCGACCACAATGCCGCCGCAGGCATAGGGGAGTTTTTCACCGTAGCTCATGTTTGCGTATATTCCTGTGTTCAGCTCCGCCACCGTGGCAAAACCGCCGAGAAAGGCGAAGGATGAGCCGAGGAAGGCAGGGACCTTAAACTTGGAGCAGAGGTGGAAGAAGAGGGTTCCTGCGCCCGCCATAAAAAGCGTCACCTGAACGGAAAGACCCTCCCCGTGAAAATAGCTGTCCACGAGTATGGGTACCAGCACGGTGGCGCCGAACATCGCAAACATGTGTTGTAGACCGAGGAGCAGCATGCGGCTTCGCCCCAGCGTCCTCGCGTCATAAATCGCATCCGCTTTCTTTTGATTCTGATTCTCCATTGCCTGTTTCTCCTTCTGTCTTAGCTTGGCAGTTGCACAATAAAATACATGACCTTGTCCCGCCAGAGCGCACGTATCTGTCCCTTGTACATGCGGACAATACCTTCGGCCATCGAAAGGCCTATGCCGTAGCCCTCTTTCTTACAGTTGTGAGACTTATCTTCCCGGTAAAAACGGTCAAAGAAGCGACTGCAGTCAACCTCCGCGCCCTCCGCATAGTCATTCGAAATGGTGAGCTCGCTGCCGCGCCTGCTTCTGCGCCGCGTGAGCTTAACCCGTACGGTTCCGCCCTTGTCGCAGTACTTAACCGCATTGTCGAGCAGAATATTCACGAGTTCCGGGAGTTCTCTCTCGGTCGCGGTCGCCGTAACCCCGTCCGCAACCTCCTCCGTGAGATGCTTGCCCTGTTGCTCCGCAACCGATCGAAAGGCCTCGGTGCCCTGGCGCACGGCGGCAGAGAAGCTCTGCCGGCTCAATTCTTTCTGAATGCCCTCCTCAACACGAGTCAACACAATCAAGTCATCCACGAGGCGACTTAAGCGCTTTACCTGGTGCATGATGCTGTCCGTCCACTCCGAGCTCCCGTTCATCATCTCGAGGAGCTCCGTGTTCGCGGAAATCACCGCAATCGGGGTCTTAAGTTCATGGCTCGCATTCGTGATAAAGCGCTTCTGGCTCTCTATGTTCTTGACCACGGGCTCGACCGCTCTCGAGGAAAGGAAGAGCATGATGATGCCGAAGAAGAGCAGCACCGCACCGCCGACCAGCATGCTGTCCCGCGCATTGCGCGCGAGCTCCTTAAAGTCCTTGCTCGCATCGAGAAAACAAAGCAGTATCGATGTCTCTCCCGCACGTCGGGCGTAAAAGTACTGTCGGCCGCCCGAGCGAAGCACCCCTCTGTCCTTCGGCGCGCGCAGCGCAAGCCCGGAGAGTTCGTACACGGCTTCGGTCGACATGCCGTCCAGACTCAGGACCGGGCTCAGTTCGCCGCTCTCGCTGTCGCAATTTACCGAGAAATAACGCGTGCCGCGCGGCAGTTCCCCGTCTTCCTCCGCGCTTCCTATGCGCCCCGGCAGGGCTCCGCCGTAGTAAGTGATGAGCTCAAGCGTATCCATGCTGCTCTCATACAGGGAGAGATAGTTCATGCGGTTCACGAGCATCAGCACCAGAACCAGAACCGCAAACACCGCGCTTGTCGCGACCAGGACAAATTGCCGTTTCAGTCTTTCCGCCATTGTCCCCTCACCTTCCGTGGCTCAGGCGTCCCGCTGCCTGAGCACATAGCTGCCGCCGAGCTCCCCTTCGATTAGGAGGTCTGCCTGAATCGCACTCAGCTTCTGCCTGAGATACGAGATGTAGAGAAAGAGCGTGTCATCCCCCTTCTCCTCGCTCTCGCCCCAGACCTTGCGAAAGAGCTCGTTCCCGCCGAGTACCTTGTCCGGATTTCTCATAAAGAGCTCCATAAGCCTTGCCTCCTTGCTGCCGAGGCGCATGCAGTTCTTTGCAATCAGCTCCTGCTCCCCGGTGTCCAGGGTCACGTTCCCGAGCTCCAGTTTCTCGCTCTGGTAGCCGGATCGCCGCGCGACACTCCGAATGCGCGCGAGCAGTTCCCGCATTGCAAAGGGCTTGGTGATGTAGTCGTCGGCTCCGGCATCGAGCCCCGTGATCTTATCCTCTATCTGGGTCTTTGCGGTCAGGATAATCATGGGGGTTCTGTCCCCCTCCGCGCGGAGTTCTCGAACCACTGAGATTCCGTCCCGCCGCGGCATCATCACGTCAAAGACCATGCAGTCGTAACTTCCGGCGCGTGCCTTCCGGAGCGCCTCCTCACCGTCGTAGGCCGGATCCACCTCATCTCCCTGGTGGCGGAGCACGGCGCAGACCGCGCGCGAGAGCTCCACTTCGTCCTCAGCAAACAAAAACTTCATACTTCCTCCTTCCGTATCAGGTTTCGTATGGTCTGCATCGAGAGATCGCAGGAGGCCAGATCGTCCGCGCAGCGCTTTAGCTCGGCGGCAATCAGCCCATGGTTCTCGCCCTCCCGCTTATAGTGCATCTCATGCTCGAGGCTCGCCCAGGAGTCCATGGCGATGGTGCGTATCTGTACTTCGGCAAAGAAAACCCCGGGAATACGACCGTACAAATCCGCGGTCTCGGTCTCACAGCGCAAAATCAAATGTAAACTCCGGTAACCGCTCGGCTTTACATTCTGAATATAGTCCTTTTCCTCCTCAATTGCCACACCGGACAGCGCCGCAAGCTTTTCCTTCACGCGGTAGATGTCGTCGACAAAGCGCGTCACAATCCGAAGGCCGATCGCATCCTTCATCTGATAGAGCGCTTTTTCCGTGGTATCCGTGAGCCCCCTGCGTTTCAACTTCTCCAGCATGCTCGCCTCAGTATTTAAACGACTGGTCAGATGCTCAAAGTACTTGTGCTTTCCC
>CAUVLB010000142.1:0-3888 GCA_963552595.1 uncultured Stomatobaculum sp.
GAGCGTCTCAAAGCCTACGCTTGGACGGATTTTTCGAAGGTCTTTGACGGCAGCATAAAGACTTGGCAGAGGCGTGGCTTCTATAACTATGACTTAACGGAACTCAGCGAGCAGGCGCTTTCCATCGGACTCCCGAAGGATGAACTCATTGCTCTTTTGGAGCGGGTCTATAAGGGCGTGAACATGCGGAGCAACAACTACGGAAACGCGACGCAGCGGCTCGGCGCGGCAATTCAGGCGCTGAAGGACGGCACGGACCCGAGAGCGCTCACTTGGTAAGAAAAGGAGACAGGATGGAACAGAAGGAAGTACAGCGTCGTCCGGCGGAGGAACTCTTCCGGGAGGAACTGGACGCGCTCAAAGCGGCGGAACAGTATGAAGTCCCCGAGGGGTGGAACATGTCGCCGCGTTCGGTGCTCACCTATATTTTGGGCGGCAAGGTCGGCCAAACCGAAATCACGCCGAAGTACATCGGAGATCGGCGCATTGTCGAGATTGCGGTCGCAACCTTGATGACAGATCGCTCTCTTCTCTTAATCGGCGAGCCCGGCACCGCAAAGTCCTGGCTCTCGGAGCATTTGACCGCG
Organism: uncultured Stomatobaculum sp.; assembly: GCA_963552595.1. GTDB lineage: Bacteria > Bacillota > Clostridia > Lachnospirales > Lachnospiraceae > Moryella. Next base: position 588 of record CAUVLB010000142.1, read on the forward strand.
GCCATCAACGGGGATTCGAGCCGCGTCGTGCAGGGTACGGCGGGAACGACCGAGGAGCAGATTCGCTACTCCTGGAACTATGCGCTCTTAATTGCCGAGGGCCCGAGTGAGCGGGCGCTTGTAAAGACGCCCATTTTCCGCGCGATGGAAGAAGGCAAGATTGCGCGCTTTGAGGAAATTTCCCGCTGCGCGCCGGAGGTGCAGGACGCCCTCATTTCCCTGCTCTCGGAGAAGCGCGTCTCGATTCCGGAGTTAAACCGCGAGCAGGCGGCCGCGCGCGGCTTCTCGCTGATTGCGACGGCAAATACGCGCGACAAGGGCGTGAACGAAATGTCCGCCGCGCTGAAGCGCCGTTTTAACATTGTGATTTTGCCGAGCCCGAAAAACCTCGAGGCGGAGGTTGAGATTGTCGAGAGCCGCGTGAAGCAGCTCTCGGCGCAGCTCCGCCTACCGGCGGCTCTGCCGGAGGAGGAAGCGGTTCGCAAGGTCTGCACCGTGTTCCGCGAGCTTAGGAACGGCGAGACCCTGGACGGCGGGCAGAAGGTAAAGAGCACGCAGAACGTGCTCTCGACGGCAGAGGCAATCTCTCTTCTCGTAAACAGCATGGCGCTCGCCGGAAGCTTCGGAACGGGCGAGGTGAGAGACAGAGACCTTGCGGCAGCGCTGCAGGGAGCCATCGTGAAGGACGAGGAGAAGGACAGAAAAATCTGGGAGGAGTACCTCGAGCACATCATGAAGCGACGCGGCAGTGAGTGGGCAGAGCTATACGATGCCTGCCGCTCGCTTTAAGATGCGGAGACACTATGAAGGCTGCGGAAAAAAGCCCTGTCTTGATCGGCATACGCCATCACTCGCCGGCGGGGGCATACTATATACGGGAGTTGCTCCGGGAGACGAAGCCGGACTGCCTTTTGATTGAGGCACCGGCGGACTTTTCGGAGCTCATCCCCGCGCTGACGGACCCCGCGCTCAAGCCCCCCTTTGCGGTTATGGCCTACACGGTCGAGGCGCCGGTTCGGAGCGTACTCTATCCCTTTGCGGTCTATTCGCCGGAGTTTCAGGCGATGCTCGCCGCCAAAGAGCTCGGCATTGCGCTCGCTTTTTGCGACCTGCCCTCGCCCTACATGATAGGCCTACAGCTCGCGGAAGAGAAATATTACGAGCGGCAGAGAGAGGAAGAGCGGGAGGCAGCGCGAAAAGAGGCCTCCGCGCTCGGCGACACCGAGAGCTTCTGGGAGCGTTATCTTGAGCAGAGCGAGAACTTAAGCGCGTATTTGGAGCGCTCCCGCATTTTCGGCGAGGGCGCAAGAGAGGCCGCGCCCGGCGAACGCATTGAACAGGCGTGGAACGGGCTTCGCGAAGCCTATATGCGCCGCATCATTGCGGAAAAGCGGGCGGCCGGCATTGCGGCGGAAAAAATCGTCGTGCTGACCGGCGCCTTTCACAGCGCGGCGCTCTATGAGGGCGAATGCCTTGACGATGCTGCGCTTAAGGCGCTCCCGCAGTATGAAGTAAAAAAGACACTGATGCCCTATTCCTATCAGCGGCTCTCACGCCGCGCGGGGTACAGCGCGGGAAACAAGGTGCCCGCCTATTACGAGCTCCTCTGGGATGCCCTGCGGGCGGGAAAGCCGGAGAGCCATGCGGCGCGCTATCTCTCGACCCTTGCCGGGCATATTAGGGAGCGGGGCGGCATGGTATCCTCGGCGGAGGTTTTGGAGGCCAATCTCCTGGCGCAGAGCCTCGCGTCGCTTCGGGAAGGGCGTTACCCGACCCATGACGAGTTGCAGGATGCCGCGGTGACCTGCATGGGGCACGGGAGCTTCGGAGAGATTGCCGAGGGACTCGCGCTTACCGATATCGGCACGAAAATCGGTGAGGTGCCGAAGAGCGGTCTGCTCACTTCGATTCAGCAGGACTTTGCGGATCAGTGTGCGGACTTAAAGCTGAGTTTCGGTTTGGTCGCGGAAAAGCTCCGCTTGGATCTCCGCGAAAATCGTCGCGCAAAGAGCGAGAAGAGCGCCTTTTTACAGTTGCGCCGCTCCTTCTTTTTGCAGCGGCTGCGTCTTCTCGGAATCAGCTTTGCCGTTTGGCAGGACAGCAGGCAGCAGGATGCGAGCTGGGAAGAAAATTGGGTTTTAAGCAGGACGCCGGAGGCGGAGATGCAACTTGCGGAGGCCGTCTTAAAAGGCGACACGATAGCGCACGCCGTGAGCTTTGATTTGCAGGAGAAGCTCACGGCGGCAGAACAGATTGCGGAGATTACGGAGCTCCTCGAGAGCGCCTTTCTCTGCGGCATGCCGGAGCTTTTGCAGGCGGCGGTCAGCCGTCTTGACAGCGCGAGCATCGATCAAATTTCCATAGAAGAGATTGCGCGGACAGCCAAGATTCTTTCGCGCATGTTGCAGTTCGGGGATGTGAGACAGTCGGATGTCTCGGTGCTTCGCCCCATCTTGGAGCGCCTTTTGCTCCGCGCGAGTCTTACTCTCACGGATAGCTGCTTCTGCGATGACGAGGCGGCGGGACATCTCGCAAAGAGCATCGAGGACATCCAGAGTATTTTCAGTGTGGAAAAGAGCTTGCCGAGCGAAAAGTGGGAGCATGCCATTCGGGAGCTTTCGCGCCGGGACGATCTGAATGCCAAACTCTCGGGGCTTGCGACTGCCATACGCTTAGACAGCGGCGATTTAAGCGAGGGAGAACTCTCGCGGGAAATCAGCCGCCGCATGTCGATCGGACTTCGGGCAGAGCTCGGCGCACTTTGGTTCGAGGGACTTTCGCTTCGAAATCACTACGCGCTGATTGTGCGGCGCGTGGTGTGGGAGAGCTTAAGCCGCTATCTCGACGAGATACCGGAGGAGAGCTGGAAACGCGCCATGGTCTTTTTGCGCCGCAGCTTTGCCCTCTACAGCGCGAGCGAGAAGGATATGGTCGCCGAAAACCTCGGAGAAATCTGGGGCTTACAGAAGGAACAGCTCAGCGAAGTTCTGAACGCGGAGCTCAGCAAAGAGGAAAGTCAGGCGCTCGCATCGTTTGATTTCGACGATTTTTAGGGAGAGAGGGTATGAACGAAAACGAAGCGAGAATTCGAAAGTGGAGGCTGCTCCTCGGAAGGGAAAGCGAGGAGCGCTGGAAACAGTACGGGAGCGGCACGGACAATCTTCTCTCCGATGAGGATAGGCTCATGGATCTCGCGCTCGATGCGATTTACAATGCGAATGCCTATTTCTCCTACGGAGACGGCAATGCTTCCGGCGGTATGCGGGGCGGAAGAGAGACAAGCACCATAAGCCGTTGGCTC
>CAUVLB010000143.1:0-3880 GCA_963552595.1 uncultured Stomatobaculum sp.
CGGACCTGCAGTGACGCCCACGCATGGCGCAATCTTATTCTTGACCACCTTCACGCGGACGCGCGTACCCACAATCTCGCCGCCCTGTTTTAAGACATCGATTTTGCGGACATCGAGGCGCACCGAAGAATAGAACTTAAGCGCTCTTCCGCCGGTCGTGGTCTCCGGGCTTCCGAACATGACGCCGATTTTCTCGCGCAGCTGGTTGATGAAAACCACGGTGCTGTTTGTATTGCTGACAATGCTCGTGAGCTTACGGAGCGCCTGGCTCATGAGACGCGCCTGCAACCCTACGTGGAGGTCGCCCATATCGCCCTCGATTTCCGCCTTCGGCACGAGCGCCGCGACCGAGTCCACAATGATGATGTCCACGGCACCGCTTCGCACCATGGTCTCGGTGATTTCGAGCGCCTGCTCACCGGTGTCCGGCTGGGAGATGTAGAGATTGTCGACATCGACCCCGATGTTCTTTGCGTAGACCGGATCCAGCGCATGCTCGGCATCGATAAAGCCCGCAATGCCGCCGCGCTTCTGCACCTCCGCAACCATGTGCAGCGCGACCGTGGTCTTACCGGAGGACTCCGGTCCGTAGACCTCGATGATACGTCCCTTCGGAATGCCGCCGAGTCCCAGCGCAAGATCTAAGCTCAGCGAGCCGGTCGGCGTGGTCTCGACGCTCATCATATTGCTCGGGTCGCCGAGTTTCATGACCGCACCCTTGCCAAAATCCTTTTCAATCTGTTTTAACGCCTCATCGAGCGCTTTTCTCTTTGCATCCTGATCCATGCCGCACCTCTTCTCTCAAGTCAAACCGCGGAAACCGCATTTGCAAACATTTGTTCCGCGAACTTTTGTTCTGTTTTCAGTTTACCCGCTTCCTGCAAATTTTGCAAGCGAAACTCTCATTCGCCGGTTCCGTTTACGGCAAGCGACTTGAGAACTTCGATTTCTCCCTCCGTAAACGAAGTGAGTTCCTCTCCGCGCCCCACAAATTCCACGATGACGAGGGTGTTGTGCACGCAGAGTATCGCCTTTTTCTTTAGGAGTTTCCCAAAGGGCTCGGTGCTCTTATCCAGCTGCAGGGTCACAAAGAAGGGCTTGTCGCCGTAGATCTGCACGCCCACCTGCTCGGCCTCGACAAACTGCGAGATGTAGGAATTCGCGCTGAAAATGGATCTTTCCAAGGTGTCGCCGCTGTTCACCTCGGTCCTGACCGCAATGTAGGACTCGGTGTTGTAGTCCGCAACATTTAAGTGCCGGTGATAGAGCGGCCCGTTTTGGCTCGAGTTAAACTGCGCGGGAAGCCGAATCGAAATGCTTTCATTGTCCTCGTTGTCATGAAGTACCACAGTCTCGCCGCTGAACGAGGAGCAGTCCTCCACCGCGCTTAAGTCAAGTTCCTTCATCTTTTCCAGATACGCAACTCCGAGCGCTCTGACGCCCTTCCGCATCTTCTTTAAGTCGCCCGCATCGAGACTAAGTGGCACCGGCTGCAGGTATTCCTCCACGCCGGTCACGGTATTCGGCTTTACATTTGCCTTGTCGACATAGGGTGTTAAGTCGATGCCGGCGGGCTTATACTCATTCACCGGAACGGTCGCGACGGAATTCACCATCTGCTCCATCAGTTCCTCGGTGAAGGGAGACTCGGTTCTTCCCCTGTATTCCTCCGCAGTCGTGCCGTATTCAAAGCGAAGCACTACCTCGCGGTTTGCGAGAAAGCCGATGTAGTCGACAAAGTCCCGCACCACCCGGCTCTGTCCCTTCCCTCGGTCCGAGCGATAGGAGAGGCGAAGCCACTTTTGCTTGCCCACGTTCACAACCTTGGCCTTCATGTCCGTGTAATCTTGGTAGCTATAGCCCGTCTCGAGCGCACGCACGCGAGCGGCGCCGCGCCGCACACCGGATCCCTGGCCCGCCGTCACCTCGAGCGTGATCGTCGCAGCGCGTCCCTGCCCGTCCTCCGTGACCGCCCAGACCTCGTAATTGGCCTGTTCCGGATCGTTGGAGCGCTGAAAGCCCTTGGCCGGAAGTTCCGCCGTGACAGGTCCTGAGGTGAGTGTCAAGACCTCCCCCTCCTGCTTCTTTGCGCTGCTCTTTTTTTCGTCGTAGTTCACGTCCCTGAGCTCCGTAAACGCGGCTCTTACCTCGGCCGGAAACTTGCTGTCTTCTTCGCTCTCCTTGCTCGCCGCAATTGTATCGCCGCTCGCACTTGCCCCAGCGCTCGTCTTAGCCTCTTCGCTGCTTCCTGCCTTTGCGCCTTCCGACTGCGTAGCAGCGCTCCCATCGATGGATTTCGACCCTGCCTTTTTGCCGCCGCAGCCGGAAACAGCCAGTGCCGCCGCCAGAGAAAGTGAAAGTAAAACCGCCTTCTGTCTCTTCTTCATGTCAAACATCCTTTGCCTTTCTGCCGCAGAACACTGCGGCAACGCCGCCTCAATCGACATTAGTTATTATACACCATTTTTACATTCTTAACCATTGCAATTTTGTGAAGCTCTGCTCCGCTCCAGGGCAAGCAGATATTGCTTCTTCTCGACTCCGCCCGCATAACCGCTGAGGCGACCGTCCGCCGCGATGATGCGGTGACAGGGAATGAAGAGAAGCAGGGGGTTATGTGCGACCGCGCCGCCGGTCGCATGGGGCGAAACAAAGTCCTTGCCCTCTTTTGCGGCAAGACGCTCCGCAAGCTCTTTATAGCTCGCCGTCTGTCCGTAGGGGACCGAAAGCATCTCCCGCGCAATTGCCTTCCGGAACGCGGAGCCGCTGAATGAGAGCCGCGGGTAAAAGTTTGGCTCCCGCCCCGAAAAATAGACCTTCAACCAGCGCGCGCTCTCTTGAAAAATCGGAAGTTCGTCTATGCCGCACTCCCGCACACACTCATCTTTTAAGAGCGCACGGTCGTATTTCTGCCCATCAATCCAGAGTCCCGAAAGTGTTATCCCGTCGGCGCTCGCAAGGGTCAACATCCCAAGCGGAGAGTCTATGTGTGCAATTTGTATCATCCTGCCTTCTTTCTGACCGAAACATTTCCGCCTGCCCGGCGTTTCAGTCAAAGTCCATCCAGACCATGTGCTTTCCGCAGTGCAGGCAGCGGAACAGGTAGCACTGCATGGAACCGCCGTTTACGGACTCCCGTATCCACTGCTTTTCGTTCTCATCCCACATGGGATCTTCCAATACTTCTTCCAGCACGCCCAGTATCTTCATTTCCTTTGCGCCAACGTCGCCGAGGTAGGCGCAGAAATCGCCGCAGTGGGCGCGCCAGTGCTCCTGCTGCCAGCCGATGTAACCGGGCGTGCGGTGAATCAGTTCATCGAGACGCGCGGGATCCTCAACGCCTTCATCGACCGAAAATGAATCCTGAAATTCCCCGTCGTATTTCCGTGCGGCTTCTCCGCTCGCTATGCAGTTCGGGCAAAAATGACTGTCCGCATGAAAGCCGTAGAAGGGCCCTTCGTAGTAAATCTTGGTCGGCTTTCCGCAGCAATCGCAGGGAAGCGCCTCTTCCGCCTCCCGGAACACACCGGTCTCCAGCGGGTTCGGGTGGTAGCGGAAAAACGGAAGGCCTTCCTCCCGCTTACTCTCTTCTTTGATCTTTGCCGCTGTCTTCGGGCATTTGACCGCAAAGGTATCTCCCCAGTTCTCGGCGTAATCCTTGAGGCTCCCGAGACGCTTTAAGTCCTTTCGATCGCTCTTACTTGCAAGGGCGGAAAAGAGCTCATAGGCACTCTTCTTAAAGTCCAGGAGATCGTAGACATCGACCAGCACGCGCTTGGCTTCCGGCGCACTCTCCGCTTCCAGGCTCTCCTTCAGCGCATAGAGTGCGCGCACGCTGTCAGCATCCTCTTTCTCCCGGTAGCGTTTCGAGTATTCGATA
>CAUVLB010000144.1:0-3868 GCA_963552595.1 uncultured Stomatobaculum sp.
ACCCAACGGTGGAGAGTTCAACCCCGATGTGGGGGATGCAATCGTATGGAGCCGGCACCAACTCTTTTTGTCCGCTTAGCCTATATCTAGGGGGGGACAATGAAAAAAGCTACCGCAGCATAGCTGCGGTAGCTTTTTCATTAGCGCTTGTTGCTTTTTCTCCAGATGTGCATCTTTTCCGCTTCCTGAATGAGCTCGTCGCGGAAGTCCGGATGCGCGATCGAGATGATGCGCTCCGCGCGCTGCCAGTTGCTCAAGCCCTTTAAGTTGACCGTGCCGTACTCGGTCACGAGATAGTGCACTGCGGTTCTCGGATCGGAGACCGTGGAACCCGGGGTCAGGGTTGCGCGGATGCGGGACTTTCTCTCGCCGGTCTTGGTCTCAAAGGAGGAGCTCATGCAGATAAAGCTCTTGCCGCCCTTCGAGAGATAGGCGCCGAGTACAAAGTCCAGCTGGCCGCCGGTGCCGGAAATCTGCTTCGGACCCGCGGACTCCGCGTTGACCTGACCGAAGAGATCCATATCCACGGCGTTGTTGATCGAGATAAAGTTGTCAATCTGGCCGATCACATAGGGGTTATTCGTGTAGTCGACCGGCGCGCTCATGCAGCCCGGGTTGTTGTTTAAGTGGTCGTAGAGCTTCTTCGTGCCGGCCGCGAAGGCATAGACTTCACGTCCCTTGTCGAAGGGCTTTCTCCGGTTTGTAATCTTGCCGGCGTCGTAGAGATCCACAAAGGCGTCGACATACATCTCGGTGTGTACGCCGAGATCCTTTAAGTCGGAGGCTGCAATCATGCTGCCCACGGTGTTCGGCATGCCGCCGATGCCGAGCTGGAGGCAGGCGCCGTTCGGAATCTGCTCCACGATGAGGCGCGCAACTTCACGGTCTACCTCGGTCGGGGGTGCGCCCGCGCCGAGCTCCTGCATGGGATCGTTCTCGCCCTCGACAATGAAGTCGACATCGGAGATGTGGATGGCGTTTTCAAAACCGCCGAGGCAGACCGGCTGGTTCTTGTTGACCTCGACCACGACCTTACCCGCGGAAGCACACATCGCAGCGAGGTGGGAGGCCTGTGGGCCGAAGTTAAAGTAGCCGTGCTCGTCCATGGGCGCCACCTGCAGGAAGGCGACTGCCGGCTTATCGATATTGTCCTCGCGGTAGAAGCGCGGAAGCTCCGCATAGCGCATGGGATTAAAGAAGCCGAAGCCCTCGGAGACAGCCTTTCTCTCCCAGCCGCCGAGATGCCAGGAGTTCCAGCTGAAGTGCTCGGCCGGGTTCTCAATCTCAAAGATGGCGGGCTTCCGCACCAGGACGCCGCCGCGAATCTTGACGTCGGAAAGCTCCGGCATGCGGCGTGCCAGCGCCTTGTCGATGGCGACCGGCGTGCCGACACACCAGCCGTAGTCAATCCAGTCGCCGGACTGGACGAGCTCGGCAGCGCGCTCCGCGCTCACCAGTTTCTGTTTGTACGCTTCGTGAATGTTCATTTTGACCTCCGTGGCTTTTTCAAACAGCGCAGTTTCAGCAGTATGAATAAAATATTTACGTCTAGTGTAACATTCTGAAGCGCTCTTTTCAACGCGCAAGCCCCGTGCGCAAGAAAGAGCAAGAAAAGAGATAAACTCGGCAAGATAATGCAGAAGGTATGCGCAATAAAGGAGAGAAAAATCGCAAGAAATGCACGAAACCGCGCGGAGGTTACAAATAGTTAGTTGTGAAAAGGTACAATCCGATTTGACAAAAAGCCCGTTTTCGCGATATTATTGCCATAAGTCTTAAAGGCTGAGAGTATGTGTTCTCATGCTTGGGACAACTTGCACAGCATGCATATTGAAGGAGGAACCGGATATGGCGAAGAGAATTGTTCTTGCAGGCGCATGCCGCACCGCAATCGGAAAGATGGGCGGAGGCCTCAGCGCAACCCCCGCAGTGGAGCTTGGCGCTCTGGTGATTAAGGAGGCTCTGCAGAGAGCGGGTGTTAAGCCGGAGCAGGTGGATCACGTCTACATGGGCAATGTGTTGCAGGGTGCTCTCGGTCAGAACCCGGCACGTCAGGCGGCGCTGAAGGCAGGTCTTCCGCACACGTCCACGGCAGTCACCGTGAACATTGTCTGCGGTTCCGGTCTGAATTGCGTCAACATGGCGGCACAGATGATTGAGGCAGGCGATGCCGACATCGTCGTCGCAGGCGGCATGGAGAACATGTCCATGGCTCCGTACGCGCTGACCAAGGCTCGTTTCGGCTACCGCATGAACAATGCGAACATGATCGATACGATGGTCAACGACGGCCTTTGGGATGCGTTCAACGACTATCACATGGGTATCACGGCTGAGAATGTTGCCGAGAAGTACGGCCTCACGAGAGAGCAGCTCGACGAGTTTGCTGCTTCGAGCCAGCAGAAGGCAGTCGCGGCACAGGCTGCGGGCGCATTCGATGAGGAGATTGTTCCGGTTGAGCTGAAGTCCAAGAAGGGCACCGTTCTCTTCGACAAGGACGAAGGACCGCGCGAGGGAACCACGGCAGAGTCCCTTTCCAAGCTTAAGCCGGCATTTAAGAAGGACGGCATTGTGACCGCAGGTAACTCCTCCGGTATCAACGACGGCGCAGCGGCTATCGTCGTGATGAGCGAGGAGAAGGCAAAGGAGCTCGGCGTGAAGCCGATGGCAGTTTGGGTCGGCGGCGCACTGGGCGGCGTGGATCCGGCTATCATGGGCATCGGCCCGGTTGAGGCTTCCGGAAGACTCTTCAAGAAGACCGGCCTCAGCGTTCAGGATCTTGACCTTGTCGAGTCCAACGAGGCATTCGCAGCACAGTCGCTCGCGGTTGCGAAGGACCTCAAGTTCGATATGTCCAAGGTCAACGTGAACGGCGGTGCGATTGCACTCGGACACCCGATCGGCGCTTCCGGCTGCCGTATCCTGGTGACCCTGCTCTACGCGATGAAGAAGAGAAACGCGAAGAGAGGTCTTGCGACGCTCTGCATCGGCGGCGGCCAGGGCTGCGCGACGATTGTCGAGCAGTATAACTAAAAGGACGGGAGGGTCTTCGCCGATGCGGAGACCCTCGGTTGGTTTTATTTGAGGAGACGATACCATGGGATATGTGAGATGTGAGACAAAGGGCGCTGTCGCCGTTGTGACCATTGCGCGCGAGAAGGCGCTGAATGCGCTGAACGCAGAGGTGCTGGACGACTTAAAGGCAGCATTTGATTCGATTGATACGGAGAGTGTGCGCTGCGTCATCGTGACCGGCGCAGGCGAGAAGTCCTTTGTCGCGGGTGCGGATATCGCGGAGATGTCCGGGCTCGACAGCGCGGGCGGTGAGGCCTTCGGCAAGAAGGGCAACGATGTCTTCCGCATGATCGAGACCTTCCCGCTGCCGGTCATCGCAGCGGTCAACGGCTTTGCCCTCGGCGGCGGCTGCGAGCTCGCAATGAGCTGTGACTTCCGCATCTGTGCGGAGCAGGCAATTTTCGGTCAGCCGGAAGTGGGTCTCGGTATTACCCCGGGTTTCGGCGGAACCCAGCGCCTTGCGCGCCTTGTGGGTCCCGGCATGGCAAAGCAGCTCATCTATACGGCGAAGAACATCAAGGCAGAAGAGGCGCTGCGCATCGGCCTGGTGAATGCGATTTACCCGGCAGAGGAGCTCATGGCTGCGGCCGAGAAGCTCGCGGGACAGATTGCGGCAAACGCACCGGTTGCGGTTCGCGCCTGCAAGAAGGCAATCAACGAGGGACTCGAGCAGCCCATGGAAGAGGCGCTTGTGATCGAGGAAAAGCTCTTTGGCAGCTGCTTTGCGCCCGAGGATCAGAAGTCGGGCATGCAGGCCTTCCTCGAGAAGAAGAAGGGTGTTAGCTTCCAAAAC
>CAUVLB010000145.1:0-3857 GCA_963552595.1 uncultured Stomatobaculum sp.
CACCAGGCCCTGTGCGCCGCTGTTCTTCACAAGATCTGCAACGAACTCGCCGCGGCGGTTCTTTGAGGACTGCGGATCGTAGAGCAGAATATCGTGGTCGCGATTTGCGAACTGCACTGCGAGGTCTCTCATCGGGTCGTCCGTCTCCGGCGCGTCCGTCTTGAAGAAACGGCTCTCATGCGCCACATCGTCCGCTGCGATTGCAATGTTGTTGTCCTCGAAGATCTGGAGGAGCTTCGGGTTGTCGCAGATGATACCGCTGGTCACAACCTTGCTGCCCGTCCACTTCGCTGCCGGGAGCTTCTCAAGCTCTGCGTTCAGCTCCTCGATGAGCGGGACATACTCGCTCTTCGCGGTGAACCAAGCGGACTTCAGGACATACATTCTCTTCACCGGCGTGATCACGTCGCAGTGCTCGTTTGCGAGCTCCACGAAGCGGCGCGCCGCACGGCGATAGCGATTGTAGAGCTTAATGCTCTCCTGGAGTGCTTCCGGCGTAATTGCCTTCGAAGCAATCTTCTCCAGCTGACGCTTGATCTCGTGATACTGATCCATCGTGAACTGCAGGCCCCACTCCTCAAAACGGTTCTGCGGGTGTGCAAGGAAGATGGTCGGCATCTTGTGCCCCATAGCGACGCGGATGTTCTGAGACATCGGGCGCAGCGTATCACATACGGTCGGCGTAATCACGCCGTCCAACTCATCGAGGGTGCCGTTCAACAGCATCTCAAGTCCGAGCTGTGCAATCGTGCAGTAGAAAGTTGCGCAGTATTCCTTCGCCATGCTGATGGTCTGGTCGTTTGCACCCCAGATGCCCATCGGCACCATGCCTGCCGCATCGACAAGCTCTTCCGGCGCATAGTAAGGAAGCACGCCAATGACCTTCTTGCCCTCTGCCTTATACTTCTTCAGCTGCGCCTTCGGATGTCCGGAAATCGACGCAAACTTCTCTAATAATGCCTCGATGCTCATGCCTTACGCCTCCTTTGTCCCGTTGTTCAGATCGTTTGCTTCCATTGCTTCCATGAGACCCTGGACTCTGGTCTCGTACTGAGCCGCATTGAAGTTACGCGGGTCAGCCTGGTCGCCGTCAAAGCCTGCGGTCGGAACGCCGAGGTCCTTCGTAAAGCGTCTCTGCATCTCTGCCATATAGCCGGACCACGGCTTGCAGGAGCGGTTGTAGTGCACCAGAACGCCGTCGACCTTGTTGTCGCGGCAGATGCCCTCTCTCCATGCAACACCCTGCTCAATGCAGACCGAGTTCGGAGCCTTGTAGTACGCCTTTGCCATGCCGTCAAGGTCCTTGTAGACAAAGCCGAATGCCGGCGCGTACACGACTGCCGTGACGTTGATGCCGTTCTCCTTCAGCGGCTTGAAAAGCTGCGGGAGCTTCGGCCAGCACGGGATACCCTCGAACATGATGCGCTTCTTCTCCGGGAACGGAAGCGTCGTGGTGCCGTTCTTTACATTCTCAGCGAGGTCGATTGCAAGCTGCTCGAATGCCTCTGCGGTCTCGACCTTACCGCGTGCGGTAACGATATCCGCCATGTGGTTGAAGAGGTCGAAACCGGACATCGGAGCCGGCTTGTACTGCAGGAAGTCGCAGACCTTGAGCCATGCGGATGCGGAACGGTTAGCGTTCGCACATGCCTGCTCAAACTTCTTCTCGTCGAACTTCTTGCCGGAAATCTGCTCGAGCTGCTTGATTGCCGCGTCGAACTGCGCGCGCACATACCTGACCTTGGAATCATCAACCTCGACATCGTTGTTGTACGGGATATCGATCATGATGAGCGGAATGTTGTGAATGCGGGCAATGTTCTCATACCACTTCGTCATGCAGTTGCAAATGTTGTTGCAGCAAAGGACAAAGTCGGGCATCGGCATGAGGTTCTGACGGATCGGCTTCAATGCCTTTAAGCGCATTTCCTTTTCCGGGCCGTCCGGGAGTGCCTCGATGTCGTTGATATTCACCAGCTCCTCAAACGGAGTCTGGGTCTTCGGATCCTTCTTCGGCTTGCCGGTCTCGGGATCGATGACCACATTGCCGTTCTCGTCCTTTAACGGCTTGCCGCTTGCCGGGTTGATGATGAACTCGCCCGTTGCCGGATCAAACTTTCTGCCGACGCGGAAGCCCTCTGCATACGCAAGGCTGATACGGGTATAACCGCAGATATCGTTGTCATAACCCATATCCTCCGCCGCCTGACAGAGCATTTCGCCGTCGCGGTTTGCCGCGATACCCGCTGCCTGGTTCTCCGGATAGACAACCTTCAAGTCAAATGCCTCTGCGAGCTCGCAGGGGAACTTGGAAGAAGACCAGCCCACCGGCTCGCCGCGCTTCTTTGCTTCTCTCGCCTGCTCGTAGACATCATCCACGACTTTTCTAAGCGCAAGAACACCGGGGCTTACTTTCTGCTTCGCCGGCTTCTTCGCTTCCGTGTTCTTTACTTCTTCTGCCATTTCAATCGCCTCTTTTCTAAATAAAAGCTTATGCTTTTGCGTGCTTTAACGCACCCTGATATGCAAACAGCGCTGCGCCGAGCGCACCGTTGTACTGCGTGAGCGGGGAAGTCTTAATCTCAACGTCCAGCTGCTCTTCCAGTGCGAGCACAAGACCGTGGTTCTGCGCAACGCCTCCCGTCATGACAACGTCCGGCACGAGACCCACGCGGTGTGCGAGTCCTGCGACTCTGCCCGCAATCGCTCTGTGAATGCCTGCAATAATGTCCCGCTTGTCGGTGCCCTGTGCGAGCTGGCTGATAACCTCACTCTCCGCAAAGACCGTGCAGGTGGAACTGATACCGATGCGCTTCGTGGACTCCGCCGAGAGCTTCTCGAGATCCTCAATGTTGACCTCAAGAACCCGCGCCATGACATCCAGGAAGCGTCCCGTTCCCGCCGCGCACTTATCGTTCATCTGAAAGTTGACCATAGCGCCGTTTTCGATCTTTAAGACCTTAACGTCCTGGCCGCCGATGTCGATGACCGTGTGCACCTTCGGGAAGAGGAAGTATGCGCCTCTTGCGTGGCAGGACAGCTCACTCATCTGCTTGTCCGCAATGCCCTCGAGGGAGTTGCGGCCGTAGCCGGTTGCGAGCGTATAATCCATATCCTCGCGCGTCTTGCCTGCATTCTTCAGGACCTCCTCGATGGCGCGCTGGGGACCGGATGTACCGGTCCCCACGCTCACCAAGGATTTCGATACGATTTCCTTGCCGTCCTTTAACATAACGCACTTGGAGGCAGTGGAACCGACGTCAATACCTAGCGTGTAAATTGCCATAAAAACCTAACCTTCTAAGTTCTTTGCTGACGAATTAAGCCTTAGCTCCCGCGGTCTTCGCGTTCTGGCCGTTCTCGTCATAATCCTTGATAATTCTCGGAAGAATCATCTGGTGAACCGGGCAAATGGACTTCGGATTCTGGTAAGCAGCATCCGCAAATGCCACGACGTAATTTCTGATCTTCGGCATATCGACGATTTCGTCAACCAGACCTGCCTTTGCGCAGTAAGCCGGGGTCGAGGTGTCGATGTAGTGCTGGATCAGCTCGTTCATCTTGTCGATGGTGCCCTGGAGATCCTTGCCGGAATCCTGATCCTTCACAAGGCGGCGGCTGTACATTGCGCCTGCAGCGGTCTTGCCGTACATGACGTTGATCTCGGTTGCAGCCGTACCGATCGAGAAGACGTTGTTGTCATTGCCCTGCGGGCCGCCGAGCACGTAGTGCGCCGCTGCGGTACCCTTGCGGAGCGTGATCTCGAACATCGGGAGCTTCGTGGACTGGATCGAATAGATCAGGCTCTGGCCGAGACCAAGCAGCTCTGCCTTCTCTGCCTCATTGTCGACATCGAT
>CAUVLB010000146.1:0-3824 GCA_963552595.1 uncultured Stomatobaculum sp.
AAGCTCCTCCTCTCTCCTATTTCCTTAGACCTGAATCTCTTCCTTTTCGCCGAGCTCGCCTTGATTTTCCGCGAGCAGGGGCTTGACCACTTCGCGGAGATAGTCCGTGACCTGCTCCGCACTTCTGCCGATATAACGCTCCGGCTGCATGGTCTTCTCGAGATCTTCCAGATTCAGGCGGAAGGAAGGATCAGCCGCAATCAGTGCGAGTAGGTCGTTGTCCTTGCCCTCTGCCTTGACATGCTGACCCGCAATCATCGAGAGTTCGCGTATCTTTTCGTGCAGTTCCTGGCGGTCACCGCCCGCCTTGACCGCATCCATCATGATGTTCTCGGTCGCCATGAACGGAAGCTCTGCCATGAGACGCTTCTCAATGACCTTCGGATAGACTACCAGGCCGTCCACAACATTCATATACAGGCGCAGGATGCCGTCTACCGCGAGGAAGCCCTCAGGAATCGAGAGGCGCTTGTTCGCGGAGTCGTCGAGCGTGCGCTCAAACCACTGGGTGCTCGCAACAAGCATCGGGTTCATCACATCGCTCATCACATAGTTCGCAAGGCTAGCCATGCGTTCACAGCGCATGGGGTTCCGCTTGTACGCCATCGCCGAGGAACCGATCTGGCTCTTCTCAAACGGCTCTTCGACCTCCTTTAAGTGCTGCAGAAGGCGGATATCGTTCGAGAACTTGTGCGCGCTCTGCGCAATGCCCGCGAGCACATTCAAAACGCGCGTGTCAATCTTCCGCGAGTAGGTTTGGCCGGAAACCGGAACACAGGCCGCAAATCCCATCTTTTCCGCAATCATAGGATCGATTTTCTTAATCTTCTCTTCGTCGCCCTCAAACAGCTCCTTGAACGAAGCCTGGGTGCCCGTGGTGCCCTTGCAGCCGAGCAGCTTCATGTTTGCGAGCACATGGTCAAGATCCTCAAGATCCAGAAGGAGCTCATTCATCCAAAGTGTGGCGCGCTTTCCGACCGTGGTGGGCTGTGCCGGCTGGAAGTGGGTAAAGGCAAGGGTCGGAAGATCCTTGTACCGCTCCGCGAAGTTTGCGAGCTCCGAAACGACATTCAGGAGTTCGCGGCGTACAATGCGGAGTCCCTCCGTCATCAGAATAATATCTGTATTGTCGCCCACGTAGCAGCTGGTCGCACCGAGGTGGATGATGCCCTTTGCGCTCGGGCACTGCGTGCCGTAGGCATAGACATGGCTCATCACATCGTGACGCACTTCCCGCTCTCTCGCCTCAGCGACTTCGTAGTTGATATCCTCGGCATGCGCCTTTAATTCCGCAATCTGCTCCTCCGTAATCGGAAGTCCGAGTTCCCTCTCCGTTTCTGCGAGTGCAATCCAGAGTTTTCTCCAAGTGCGAAACTTTTTCTCCGGAGAAAACAAATACTGCATCTCCGCCGAAGCGTAGCGCTCGGAGAGCGGACTCAGGTATTTATTGTATTCTTTTTGCATATGCGGTCTCCTTCTTGTTCGGATTGGCAGACTACCCCAATTTCAATCACATTCTGTATTTTAGCACGAATACAGGCTTAACTCCAGTCCCTCTGCATACAGGAAAACACACCATGGCACCGAAACAGACTCTACGGAATTCACACTGCCGCTCACGCACAAATAGCTCATACAAAATAGCACGCCATAAAGCGTGCTTCTCGAGGATTTTCAAAACGTTTGCCGAGACTCTGTCGCCGCTGTCCGTTAACGACTGCTTCCCGCTTTGTCCTGCCCTATACGCTTTTCTTTCAGCAGCGGCAGGGCTGCGCGCGGAAGTATCCCCTGCATTGCGGCGAGTGCCACGCCGTAATTGGTAATCGGTATTTTCGCATTGCGGCTCTCTCGGAAGCGCGACAAAAGCTCCGTATCCCCGAGCATACTGGCGCCGCAATGCACAACCAGTCTTTTGTTTTTTTCGCGCAGGTCGTCCGGGAACTCGTGCCCGGAGCTGAAATAAAAGCGGAGCTTCTTCCCCGAGGCCTTTTCAAGCAGCTTTGGGAGCTTCACCGTGCCGATGTCCTTGCACTGGCGTTTATGGGTGCAACCCTCGGAGATTAACACAGCAGCGCCGTCCTCGAGTCTCCGTATGGCCTCCGCGCCGACCAGTGCTTCCTCGAGTACACCGCTCTGTCTGGCAAGCAGCATACTGAAGGAACTGAGCGGCTGTGTGTCGGGAATCAGGTCAGCAACCTCCGCAAAGGCCTGCGAATCCGTGATGATGAGTGCCGGGGGCTCACGAAGGGCCGAAAGCAGGGCAGGCAGTCCTTCCGGCTGACAGAGAAAGGGAAAGGCGCCGCCGTCCAAAAGTTCCCGCACCGCCATCTGCTGCGGCAGAATGAGGCGTCCGCGCGGCGCGGATTCATCCTGCGGACAGACCAGGACAACCGTATCCCCGGGCGCAACGAGATCCATGAGCAGTTGTTTTTTCTCTGCCCTGCGCGGCAACTCGCCGATGGCAGTTTTTAGCTCCTCTATGCCCTCCCCGCTTACGGCGGAGCAAAAGTAGATTTTTTTGACCTCTGTCCCGCAACGCCGAAGCAGTCCCGAAACGTAGATCTCGGCTGCGGAGCGCTCGGCAGCGGTGAGCGTTTCCGCTTTGGTGATGACCGCAAGGAGCGGTATTCCCTGCGCCGCGAGCGCGCGAAAAAGCCGCTCTTCCGCTGCTCCCGCCTCTTTTTTTCCTGAGAGACAGAGCACTGCCGCGTCACAGCGCTTTTGCATCTCCTCGCTGCGCCGCACGCGCTCCCTGCCAAGTTCCCCTTCATCGTCGATGCCGGGCGTGTCGATTAAGGTGACGGGCCCGAGCGGCAAAATCTCCATGGTCTTTTTCACCGGATCCGTGGTCGTTCCGGGCGTATCCGAGACCAGCGCGGCCTTCTGTGCGCTCAGCGCATTGAAGAGGCTCGACTTGCCCGCATTTCTCGCACCGAAAATACCGATATGCACGCGAAATTTTTCGCTTGCTCCGAATTCCTGCATGAGCTGCTTCCTCCCTGCTTTCTGTCTGTCTTAATTTCTTTCTGTTTTAATTTCTGTCTCTCTTAATTTCTGTCTCTCTGACTTCCGGCTTTCTGAAGCCTGTCTTTCTTCGTTCTGCTTTATTCTCGTATGCTTCCGAAAAAAGGCGGATGAGCCTTCCGCCCATCCGCCTTCCTCGGGTAAAACTCTTATTTCTCATACATGAAGTCATAGAGCTTCTCGGCGGAATCAATGACGCGCGCGCCGTAGTCCATCACATCGTCATAGTCCATCTCGATTATCTTCTTGTTCTTGATTGCGGGCACATCCTGCACCACCGAGTTTTCGCTGAGCGAAGCGACCGCATTCACATCCGCCGCCGCAAAGCGATCCGAGCGCACATAGACAATCACATCCGGATTCATCGAAATCAGATTTTCGAGTGTGAGGCCGTTACCGCCCTTCTCGAGCACATTCTCTGCGTTCAGGGTCTTTAACATGCAGCTGCTCATCTTCGAGTTGAAGCCGGCAAAGGTACCGTCCGTATAGCCCGCCATAAAGAGCACCTTCTTCGGCTCTCCCGTTTGCTTGCTGACCTTGGTGAGCAGCGCGTCAATCCGCCGATCAAGTTCGTCCGCATACACATTCGCCTTCTCCTGCACATCAAAGATTTTGCCGATGTTTCGGACATCCTCCGGGATGTTCTTGAGAGACTGCTCAATCGAAGCGCTTGCGAGTTCGGTGTAAACCGGGATGCCGAGTTCCTGATAGGACTGCACCGTTCCGATTGCCGTGTCGGTGAACATGAGGGGTCCCTTGCCGAGAATCAAATCCGGCTCGAGCGCCAGTATGCTCTCCTT
>CAUVLB010000147.1:0-3806 GCA_963552595.1 uncultured Stomatobaculum sp.
AGATACGACTGAAAGAGGGGAGCACCGTTGCTTTTTAGGCTGGTATACTAAGCACAGCGGCAAAATCAAAACAGAGGGGTGTCCACGGGAGAATGAAACGCACATTTTCGTTTGCGGAAGCAAGGGAGTTACTGCAAAAACACGAGCGCTGGGCGTCAGAGCGCGGAATGCTCTCGCGAAAGGCGGAGGATTGCCGCGCGGTGGTAGAGGCGGCTTGTGAGCACTTTGTCGCCGCAGAGACCATGAAAACACTGCGGGATATCCCGGTCGAAGAGCTGAACCGGGCGCGGCGCGGTCTCCGCGTGCGCCTGCTTCGGGAGAGCGGGTATGCAAATTACGGCGATTTAATGCTGGCTTCGGAGCGGCAGCTTGCCGCCCTGAACGGTATCAGCGAGGACGGCGCAGCGCTCATTCAGGATGCGGTGGCGGAGACTGTGAGGCAGCTTAGACCCGGCATTAAGCTTCGGCTGAGCACGGATAGGCGCACGGAAGAGACGAGCAACATTGTGCTAGCGCTGTATCGCTACCGTGCGGCAGAGGCGCTCAGCCGGGATGCGCAGGCGCTCTCGGAGCGCTACGCTGCGGGAATTGGCAAGGCGATGGAAGAACTGTCCCGCGGCAAGGGCTTTTTCCGCTGGCTTATTACGGGAAAGGCAGAAAAGGATGCCGCGATTGAGGCATATCTCTATCTTGAGGAGCTCGCAAACGGGGTGTACGGGACAGAGCTCATAAGGCTCGGTGAAGCACGGCGGGAACTGGAGGCTTCCGGCGCGGAAGCGGCTTGGGACTCCTTCGGGAAACAGCCCATTGTATACAGTAATCTCCTCGAAAGGCTGGTGCCCGGTCTACTCGGAAACGGCGATGCGGTCTACGGCCTGCCGGAAGAGTTGGCGCGTGAGGTGGAGGCAGAGCAGCTCTTGCCGGAGGGGCTCTTCTGTGAACTTCGCCGCTATCAGGCGTGGGGGGTTAAGTACATCCTGCATCAGGGCAAGGTGCTGCTCGGCGACGAGATGGGTCTCGGAAAAACCGTGCAGGCAATTGCCGCCATGGTCACGCTCCGCAATACAGGCGCCACACACTTTGCCGTGGTCTGCCCGGCGAGCGTCCTTGTCAACTGGTGTAGGGAAATCACAAAGTTCAGTGATTTAAAGGCAATTAAGGTGCACGGTCCTTTGCGGCAGGCGGCGCTTGAAGAGTGGCTGAATGCGGGCGGTGTTGCAATCACGAGCTATGAGACGACCCAACACTGGGAGCTCCCGTAGTATTTTGCCTTTTCCCTGATAACGGTGGACGAGGAACATTACATCAAGAATCCGTGAGCTCCTCGTTCGGTTCATGTGCGTAACTTGGAGATTCGCGCGGAGCGCCTACTCTTTATGACGGGAACGGCGCTTGAAAACCGGGTGGATGAGATGGTGGAGCTCATCTCGGTTTTGCGGCCGGAACTCGCGGCAGAGATCGGAGGGATTAAGATGCTTGCCTCCGCGCCCCGCTTTCGCGAATTGGCGGCACCGGTCTATTATCGGCGTAAGCGCGAACAGGTGCTGACCGAGCTTCCGGAACTCGAAGAGCAGGAGAGTTGGTGTCAGCTCGGGGTTGCGGAAAGGGCGCAGTACGAGGCGGATGTACTCGAAGAGAAGTATCACGCGGCGCGTCGGGTTTCCTGGACGGTCGGGAATATCGCGCAGTCTTCAAAGGCGCAGCGGCTTTTGGAAATCACAGAGGAGGCGGCAGCGGAGGGGCGTAAAGTACTCATCTTCTCTTTTTACCTCGACACCATAGAGAAGGTGAGGGCGTTACTTAGGGAGCGCTGCATGGAGCCGATTACCGGTGCCATGACGCCCGCAAGGCGGCAGGAGGTGCTGGATGCCTTTGAAGCGGCGGCACCCGGGCAGGTGCTTGCGGCGCAGATTGTGGCGGGCGGCACGGGGCTCAACATTCAGACAGCGAGCGTTGTGATACTCTGCGAGCCGCAGCTTAAGCCCTCGCTCGAGAGTCAGGCAATCGCGAGAGCCTACCGCATGGGGCAGGCGAGGAACGTACTTGTGTACCGCCTTCTCTGTGAGGACAGCATTGATGAGCGTATCATGGAGCTGCTCGCGGAAAAACAGGCGGTCTTCGATGCCTTTGCGGATAAGTCTTCTGCCGCAGAGGAGCTTGAGCTCGACCCCAAGACTCTGGGCAAGCTGATGGAGGAAGAGATTC
Organism: uncultured Stomatobaculum sp.; assembly: GCA_963552595.1. Taxonomy (GTDB): domain Bacteria; phylum Bacillota; class Clostridia; order Lachnospirales; family Lachnospiraceae; genus Moryella. The sequence goes on from CAUVLB010000147.1 coordinate 2,206, forward strand.
GGCGTATCGAGGCCAAGCGGACGCTGGTTTAAGATACGAAAAAAAGTCCCGGGAGCAATTTGCTCCCGGGACTTTTTGAATGAAATGAAAGCGGTGAATACAGGGGGTTCGCTCAGCTCTCGATGGCCGGCGCTTCCGGCGTTTCACTTGCATTGATTCTGGCGCGGAGTTCTGCGGCGGCCTTCTCCATGGAGGCCAGGTGATGCTCGGCGATGGACTGAAGATCCTCGCGGAGACGCGCCTTAATTACGCGGAGTATCAGCTCCTCGGACTCCTGGATGCCGTAGCTTGCGGAGTTGATGCAGAGGTCGTAGTGGACCGCGGAACCCCAGCGATAGCCGGTGTAGCGGTGATAGAAGTGCTTGTGCGCCTTGTCCTCGCGCTTCACGCGCTGCGCGGCCTCCTTAAAGTCCAGCGAGTACATCTCCATTAAGCGCTTCACGCGGCTCTCAAAGGGAGCGGTGATGAAGATGGAAATGTGGGGAATGCCGGCATTCTTTAAGACCACGTCGGCGGAGCGTCCCATGACCACAAAATCTTCCTTCCGCGCGAGCTCTTCGATGTACTGGCTTTGGTTAAAGAAGAGGGCGTCCGCGGTCGGCAGGCCGTGGAAGCGGTTAAAGTTCGAGGTGAAGAGATTCAAGCCGTGCGCGTGGCGGATTTCGTCGAGGGTCTCGATGATGTCCTGATCCCCCGTTGCCTCGCGTTTTGCCTGCAGGCGCTCCAGCACATCCTTAAAGATGGTCGCATCGTAGTAGTTGATGTGCAGATCGTCCGCGAGCTGGAAACCGATTTCCGTTCCGCCGCTGCCGTAGGAGCGGCCGATGCAGATGACAAGGTGGTCGTTCTCCGAGAAGGGCTTTGCGCCGGTCGCGAAGGGGTTTAATAACACGCGTTCCTGGTCGGAGATATCACCCTTTGCAATTTCTTCTTCGATTTCCTTGAGCTCATGAATAATATCGTTGTACTCGGTTAAGAGCTTCGTTCTCGCTTCTCCCTCGGGCAGGGTGCGTGCCATGTTGCCGATCAGTGCGAGGTCGGAGAGCACCAGCTGCCCCTGCGGGCGGAGGGAGATCTCGCGGCTAAGAACCGTGAGCACTTTCTCGCGGGGACCGATCAGGGTGCGCCCCAGCGAGGAGCCAAGCTCTTTATAAACGTTCTCATCCAGGGCGTATATTTTTTCTGCCAGTGTGCGGCAGCGAGTATCCAGATGTTCCATACGCTACCTCCTTATAAGAAAAAGATCAGGGTGTCGATCAAGAACACCGGGAACAGGAAGAGAAGGGCCCATCCGACGTAGCCAAAGAACGAGGGCATGTGAATACCGTTCTCTTCCGCGATGGACTTGACCATGAAGTTCGGCGCGTTTCCGATGTAGCTGTTTGCGCCCATGAACACGGCACCGCAGGAGATGGCTTCCAGGAAAATCTGGGGAATCATACCGACGGTTGTCACGAGACCGGTGGTCATGCCGAGCGTGCCCGCCGTGGTGAGGAAGACTAAGTAGGTCGGCGTGTTGTCGAGGAAGCTCGATAGGAGACCGGTTGCCCAGAACATCTGGTAGGGCTCGGTGAGGCCGAGCTTTGGTCCCATTTCCTTCA
>CAUVLB010000148.1:0-3736 GCA_963552595.1 uncultured Stomatobaculum sp.
GATTACACATCTCTACGAGGCGGCGGAGCCGCCGGTGCTCCCGGGCCGCTACACTGTGACGGTCACGGCGCATGAGAAGGGGACGGAGAAGCTCCTCAGCAGGAAGAGCAAGGAGTTTGAAATTTCCCTGCACACGAGTTGCATAGCGGATCACAACACGCTCGAGTATCCGGGCGCCCAGCCCTATTACAACAATCAGACCATCGTCTTTACGGGCGAGGGTTACCGCGCGGAGGAACTTGACAAGTTCGAGGCGGATGCGAGACGTTTTGTCGACTACTTCCGTACGCTGCCGCTCTACAAAGAGGCGGATCTCTATTTCAACTACCACACGGTGCAGGCGGTGTCGGAGGGCACCCACATCGGCAAGGAGCCGAGCAACACCTACTACCATGTGAGTCGCAGCGACGAGGGCAAACTGGTGCAGACCGACGCGGGCACGCGCGCTGCCATGTACATGGCGAATAACGGCATTACCTCCTTCTATAAGGCGGTCATTGTGCTGGTGAACGGTGTCTACGATGTGGTCGGGACCACGGTCACAAACAAGCGCTTTATTGTCTATGCGCCGACCGATGAGAAGGGCATGCGCTTTGCTGCGATGGAGCTTCTCAATTACCTCTCGGGCAAGCCGGAGGGCGTGCGCGCCGTGACCGAAGAGGAGAAGGCCGTACAGAGAACGGAATTCCTCTCCGCACTCTACCGCCAGTGGGAGGAATATGACTACGCGCCGATTCTGAGCCGCGCCTATGAAGAAGAGTTTAAGGCGACGGGAGAGCCGGTGGATTTAAGCGCACACTTCCACACCTATGTGCACGGACATGAAGTCAAGGTGCCCTACCGCATTCGCTACTACGAGGACAAGAACGGCGAGCGCGGCGCAGAGCTTAGTGGTGCACCGAAGGAGCCGGGTACCTACCGCGCCTTTGCGGAGCTGGTGCTCGATGAGGGCAAGGATACCTGCGAGGCAGAGCTCGACGGCGAGAAATTCAGCCTGCCGCTTGCGCGCTACGAGACGCAGTTTACGATACGCGCGTGAACAGCCTGCGGCTTCGAAGCGATATAGAAGCGATGTAAAATAAAAGGGAGCGTCCCGGGTCGATGATTCGACCGGGACGCCCCCTTTTCGTTTGTTTCGAAGGCTTTGCAAATGCGCGCGGCGCTTACTGTTTCAGTGCGTTTTGAACCGCCTTCATGATGCCCTCGGAACTGGAGGTGGCACCGCTCACGGCGTCTACCTCTGTGGTCTGCTGCTCCAAAATGGCGTTGATGACCTGCTTTTTTGCATCGTAGAAATACTCTTCGTCGTCGTCTGACTTAAGTACTTCGACGGCTGTGATTTTGCCGCCGGCGATGGTCACTTTGACCTTGATGTTGCCATTGTAGCCGACCCCCTTGCCCTCGTAATCACCGTCCGGAATCGAGGCAAAGTTGCCGCCGCTGTTTGCGGCGCTATCGGCTGCGCTTACTTCCTCGGAAGCAGGTTCGGAAGCACTGTTTCCGCCGTTCGCGCTGCCGCTCTCGGGCGCGTTCGCAGCTTCCGTTTGTGCTGTGTCCGGAGAGCGCCGTTTTCCGCTCTGCACCGTGCGGAAGGCAAAGAGAAGCACGAGCAGCATGAGAAGGCTGATGCCGCCGTGCAGGCAAAGCACCTTGCGCCGTCTTCCGGCGCGCATCGCCTCATAATCCGGCGCACTTGCAAGCGGCTTCTTCAAAAAAGCCTTCGTGAGCCGCAGCATAAGATAGACCCCGTAGAGCAGAGTGTAGAGCGCAAACTGCACAAAGTACTCTGTCTTTCCCTGCCGGAGCCCATTGCTGTAGATGAAGGCAATGTGCAGGTAGAGGAGCCCGTAGAAGAGGTAGGAGAGGCGCTGCAGCTGTTTCCAGCGCTTTGCATTCATCTTACGCCGCACGACTTGGAAAGAGGTGAGGGTGAGCGGCAGAAGGAGGAGTATCATCGCGAGCGAGAAGCAGGCGGCAATCAGCTCATAGCTCTTTAACTTCCCGGCATTCGTGAAGAGCAGGACAAAGTAGCGCTGCCCGTAGACAATGTTGTGGGAGAGCGTGAGGATGGAGGCCGCAATCGCAATCTGCGCGCGGAGCGTCATCATGACGCGCTGCAGACGGCTTTTTTGCGGGAGTACAATCGCATACATGACCCAGAGGAAAAGGGAACCCGCCAGCACACCCCGTTTTAAGAGACGGTTTACGACATAGGCGACGGGCGGCGTCATGAAGCGGTGGGGCAAAAAGATGCCGGTGAGCGAAAGCAAAACAAAGAAGAGATAGAAAAAAACCGGCCGCCGCCGGATCTGCTTCTCCAAAAGGGAGAAGCAGAGGCCGGTGACGGCCAGGCAAAGCGCTAAACTCATTTTGCCTCCACTGTGAAGCTGAGCTCCGGATAACCGTCCGCCGTAAGGGTGACCGGGTAGGAGGAAGCGCCGTCAAAAATCTTGACATCGCCGTTGTCGCCCGCGGTGGTCGCATCGAGCTTCACGCTGCCGTCCTCGTCAAAGGCGGTTGTGCCGATCTTGCGACCCTTGCCGCCCTTGTACTCGGTCTCGCCGATCTTAGCGGAGGTCGTGGTTTTTAAGTAGTCGGCAACCGTGAGACCCTGCGCATTCTCCTTGAGGGTGAGCTTGTTGTCCGCGAAGCTGAAGTCCTCTGCGCTGAGACCGGAGTCAACGGTGCAGCTGAAGGAGACATCGGAGAGCTTATCGTTTGAGAAGATGAACTGGTAAGTGCCCGGGAGAGCTTCCTTCGGGAGCGCCAGCACGCCTGCGGTCGCAGTGTCGACCTTTACATCGGAGTCCGCACGGCGGTACACGACGCGCTCCAGCTTGTACTCATCGGAACCGGTGTTCAGCTGATAGTTGATCTTGCTGCCCTCGGCCGTGTAGCTGACCTTCTCATCGCCGGTGACCGCGTAGTCCGCCGGTGCCTGGTTCTTCACGAAGAGATCCAGGTCTACCTCGACATCGTCGCCGTCCTTCACGAGGTAGGTGACCTTCTTAACAGTCTTTCCGCCGATGTCCGCAAATCTCTCGTACTGCTTTGCGGACTTGTGCGCCTTGTCCTCGAACGCGACTGCGGAGAACGCAATCTCCTCGGGCTTCAGCCAAAGGTTATCGAGGTGCTTTAAGCCGTACTTTGCGCCGTCCGAGGTCTCGAGGATCGCACCCTGCATATTGTCCGGGTCCACATCGATGCCCTTCAGATCAAGCTCGTAGTTGCCGTAGTTCGAAGTGGTCGTGATCGAAGCCTTGACATCCGCTGCCTTCGTGACCTTGCCGAAGGTCTTGGAGAGGGTACCGTCGGAATTCAGGACCTTGTACTCTGCGGGCTGAGCGCTCTCTTCGCCGGTCACATTGCCGACCAGGGTGAGAATGGGATTCTTTGCTTCCTTCTTCTCTTCGATGGCCTTCTTTGCGTCCTCGTAGAGCGGCTTTGCGATTGCGACATTGACTTCCGCGACACCGTTGTAGACCGAGGTCTCGCCCTGCTCCTCGGCAAAGGCTGCCTTGAACTTCTTGTACTTGCCGACGGTCGGAGAAGTCACGGCGTCGTACTGGCCTTCCTTCCGGAAGCCGGCCGCCTCGACGGCATCTTCCTTGTCAAGCTGTGCCTTTGCGTCCTTTGCGTAAGCCTCCGGCTTAACGTCCTTCAGCTCGCCGTAGTAGTAGTCCGCGTACGGCACATTCATCTTGACGAAGACATACTCATCCGCAGAGAGAGCCGG
>CAUVLB010000149.1:0-3730 GCA_963552595.1 uncultured Stomatobaculum sp.
TATTTGCCCCACAACCTCATCCGTAAGGTCCTTAAAATGGGACATACGCTGGCGCTCCTTATCCACCTGCATTGGCCACCAACGGCGGCCGCCCGTCTGATCGCGAATAAAGTCCGCGATATTCGTCGTCGCGATAAAGATGCACTGACGCGGATATCGCTCTGTACGGCGTCCATAGGCAGCCCTAAACGAGTCCTCCTGCTTGGAGATAAACTGCTTGACCAGCTCGAAATCTGCCTTACGGATCGCAGCGAGCTCGCCGAGCTCGATCAGCCAAAAACCTTGAATATGCTCCATCGCATCTTTGCCCTGGACCGTCACGAGGCTCTCGGAGTGCCATCCGCACGCGAGTTTTCGTACAAGGGAGGTCTTGCCCTGCCCCTGCTTACCGATCAGCGTCAAGACCGTGTCGAACTTGATGCCGGGCTCGAGCGCACGACCGACGGCCGCCGCGAGTGTCTTGCGTGTGATCGCACGATTGAACTCCGTGTCCTCCGCCCCAAGATAGTCGATAAAGACCGTATCCAGGCGCGGGATGCCGTCCCATACAAGCCCCAGCAGATACTCTTTGAGGGGGTTGAACGCATGGCGCGTCGTGACCTCACTCAGCGCATCCTCTATCGTACTTTTGCCGCGGATGCCGTAAATCTCCTCGAGGTAATTCCGGAGCGAGGAGTCGTCGCTGTCCATCCAAACGGTTGACCGCTCGCGCGGCCGCCACGGCAGATCGCGCAGCACGACGATACGGTGCGCGAAGTCATCGATCGCGGCCGTGCCCCGGAGCGCGGGGTCATGCTCTAAGATCAGCTTGATATTTTTCGCGGTGCTCTCGTAACCGCCCATAACGGTCACGTCCATCTCTTTGAGCCAGCTGTTATCTTCCTCGTCCCCCTCCATGGGCTCAAAGTCCTGCCGTACCTCCGCAAGGCGCTCCTCGCCGATCGTGACTCTAACGCGATCATCGGATGCCGCGAGCTCCTGCATCGCCTTGTAGCTTGGCAGGCGCCCGGGCGGTGTCTTCGGCGATGCGTCTTCATCACGGGCGCGGAACTTATGGGTACGGACAAGATCAAACGCGTTGACCAGCTGTCCGCAGCACGGATCCGTGCTGTGATGGCTAAAAAGGAACTTGCCGTCATCGTAGACCACGGCCCCCGCGGCAGACGTCCCCGCCGTATAGGTGTAGCGGTCATCTGCGGCGCACTGCTCATAGACACCGGGTAGGAACGTATCCATCGCCTCGGTGACGCTGTACGTACGGCAGAACGCGCCGACAATTCCCTTTTTCGTTGTCGGGTCCTCCTGCTTCTCCGCAGCATGGCGAATCTCCGCATGCACGCGTGAGCTCTCCGGCCACTGCGCCTGATCGCGCCAGTCCTCATACCGTGTGAGCCACTTGTCCGCGTCCAGAAACGCATCATCGTTGTAGGCAAAGACGTAGTCTCCGTCACTCGGCGTCGACGGCCAGAACATCAGCCGATGCGGCTGATAGGTCGTATCGTCGAACTGCTCGATGTCGATGTCCGCTGCAACGCGCCGCGCGATTGCCTGATACTCGTCCGGCGATACCGGGCGGCTGAGCGGCAGGACAAGACGCAAACGCGGCTTTTCCGATGTATGCTTATGCGTACTATAGATCACGGCCGCAGGGCTCTCGAGGGTAAACATTACGAGATCCCAGAAATCCAGCTTCGCAAAGTCCGCATCGAGCGTCAAGAGCTGACGACTTGCGACAGACTCCGCTGTCCGACGTCCGCCCTTGAGGACGCCACCGACGAAACCACCCACATCCTTGATGCGGCTCTGTTCGGTCTTGGGGAGCTTCTTGTATTCGGCGATAGTCTCGTTCGTCCGCTGCGTCTCGCTGAGACGGCGGACGAAGTCCGACCACGCCATTTCTTGGTTCTTCCAGCGTTTATCTAGCCGGGAGCGCCCTATGGCAATCGTAAGGCGCGCGTCGTGCGAAAACGCCGGGATGGTATCTGTCTTATTACTCATGAGGATCCACCCATGCTGATCCCTCCTATGCAGTCATTGCAGGTATTGCCTCTGCGGTCTTCTGTGGTAGTGCGTCTATATCTCCGCACTGGTCATATATAAGGCCCACCTGATTCGCCCACGCGATGATCTCGGCATTGACCTCCGGATTTTTGTAGACAGGCCGGTTGCAGTCGAGTTTGGCCTGCTTAATTGCGCCGTCCATGACCTCGATACACGCGATCAGCTTGCCCCGGTCATCCGACATAAGGACGATGTGCGTCTCACCCTTACGTACCTTTTGGGCGTAAGAGCCGACGCAGTTGTGCAGGGTCTTTCCGGCGTCGCAGAGCACGCGGGAGCACTCCGGCAAGAAAAACTGTATGCGGTCCTGCTGCATCGCGAGCCTGCGACGGATCGGCGCGGTCTTATTGTCAAAGGCGTAGTCCGGATGCCTCTCCTTGTTGCGGAGCGCGACAAGCGTATCATGCAGATCACGGATCTTCGGTGGATGCTGTCGGAGCTCTGTGTAGGCCGCCTCACCTAAGAGGTCAAGCATTTGCAGCGAGTCCCGCACGCCGTACTCGGAGGACCGGCGCAGGAAGCGCAGGATCTCTGCGTCCGTGTAAAATTCTTTGAGCCGCATCAAAGTGTCGTCGAGCGGGTATCCGCGCTGCACGCTGTTATCGTGATCACCAAACAGCGGAAACGCCTGCATCGCAAGGTCGGAACGCTCAAAGAGTTGATGCAGGAACACTAGTCTGCGCAAGCAGAACGTGTCCTCTGTGAGTGCCCGGCGCACGGAACGCGTATCCGGAAGATTGGCGGCGGTGATCAGCCCCGTAACAGTATCTTTTGCTCTGCGGATGGTGTTGACGTCGAAATCCGCAGGGAAGCGGTTGAGCCACGGGACACCCGGCACGGACCCGGTATTGAGTTTTCTCATGGATGCAGGAAGGTTTGCCGCATCCTTGAACACCATCCGGTAAGCGATATTACCGATTGGAAGGAGCAGCCAGCCGGCAGAAGTACCAGCCGGGCAAAAGAACGAGGACACCTTGTGCCCTACGCGTTTTTCGAGTTTTTCGCGGACCGTCTCTCGGAGCGTCCGCAGGAGCTCCAGCACCTCGGGTTTGTCGCTTACAATGCTGGGATGTGTATAGAGATAGCGGAGCATTGATTCTTGTCCGAGTTCAACCAGCTTCCCAGGGTCGCAGAGTTCACTTTCCCGTCGTGTTTTTCCAATCTCCTGTCTCCATGTCGTTCTGCGACGCTGCGTATCGAAACGGAACTCCTCTTTGTACGAGACCTCTCTCCAATACTCACGCCAGCCCCGCGGAGCCAGAGACAGTCCTTTTCCGGACACAACCAGCTTGACAAAATCCTTGTACTCGTAGAGATGTAGACACATTGTGGCCGGGACAATCTTGTCATAGCGCGCCCAGACATTGTCATCGTTGCTGATCCCGTAGCATATGAGAGTCCTGCAGTGCGGGCAGTTGATAAATACGGGTGCGCACATACCACCGCGCGGGGCCAAGATCCGAAAGTCGTGTTTGCAGCGCGAACAGCGGAAAATCAGCTCATCGGGGGTGTAATCCTCAGAGGTCGCGGAGTATGACGCGAACATCACGGGGATTATAACTTGTGCAATCTGCATAAGTACCTCCCGTCAGTCAAGGAAGCTGAGGTCGTCGCCTTCAGCTTCGGAAGTCTCCGACACGGGCACATCTGCAGGCGGGGTCTCTGCCAC
>CAUVLB010000150.1:0-3728 GCA_963552595.1 uncultured Stomatobaculum sp.
ACGATACCGGAAACTTGGCAGCGTTTTTTACACCCTGGATTACGCAGAACTGTCCGACGGAAGCTTTACGATACTGGAATCCGGAGACGGATCGGTTTCGGGGCTTGCCAAGGGGGCGGATGCAGCGAACTTTTATCGAAAGCTTTACCGGGCGCTGAATCAAAATCAGAGGGAGTATGGATTCTCTGATGAATCGAAATAAGTAGCCGGCATTTCTTCTTTACCGCGAAACACGATGCGCCCGAAAAAGCTATGCTCGGGCGCATTTTTGTGCCCCCCTTGTGCTAAACTGGAAGAGATTCATAAACCGAGAGGCCGAGTAAAAGCGAAAGAGAGGAGATATGACAGCATGGAAAAGTTGACGATTGCGGAGGCAAAACGAATCAATGACACAATGGTCTCCGAGGCGCATTTAAAGCTGCATGCGGCGAATGTGGCGGCTTGCATGGGCGCAATGGCAGCGCATTTCGGTGAGGACAGGGAGCACTGGGAGGCGGTCGGTTATCTCCACGATTACGACTACGAGAAGTTCCCGGAAGAACATCTTCTGCATACCGAGCAAGAGCTGCTAGCCGAGGGCGTGCCTGCGGAAGATGTGCGCGCCATATTGAGCCATGGCTACGGACACCGGAACGAGGTCGAGCCGAAGAGCATGATGGAGAAGAGTCTCTACACGGTCGATGAGCTGAGCGGCATCATTCAGGCCGCGGCGCGCATGCGCCCGAACGGCATCGCCGACATGGACATCAAGAGTTTTATGAAAAAGTTTAAGAGCAAGGGCTTTGCCGCAAAGTGTAACCGCGAGATTATCCTGAAAGGCTGCGAGATGCTCGGTTTGGACATCAAAGAGGTCGCGGAAATTGCAATCGCGGGCATGAAGGAACACGCAGAGGAGCTGCAACTCACGGGAAACTAAGGGACTGATTCTGCTAAGTGGCGAATATACAACATTTTTCTGCAATTTGTCCTTTGTGGCCATATCCGCTATAACTAAAGTTTGCAAAAGAAAATGTTTGACAGGCGCAAGCGAAAATCGGCCGGAGGAGAAGAGATGAAGATTGTTGTGGTGAACGGAAGTCCGAGAGCCAAGGGGAATACGGAAATGCTGGCAGAGGCCTTTCTCCGCGGTGCGTGGGAAGCCGGACATGAAGGAAGCCTCATCAACCTCCGGGAGAAGAAGATTGCGGGCTGTCTCGGCTGTCAGTACTGCTTTTCCCACGACGGTGTGTGCGCGCAGAAGGATGGCATGGAAGAAATTTTGGCGGAGCTTGACCGAGCGGATATGCTGGTGCTCGCCTCGCCGATTTACTGGTTCGATGTCACGGCGCAGACCAAGGCTGTGATTGACCGCCTCTATGCGAGAGGCAAGCGGGGCTTTCATTTTCATAAGACAGCGCTCCTCTTAAATTCAGGCTCGGACGGCGTCTACGAGGCGGTGCTCACCATGTACCGAAATATTTGCGGCTATTTAAACTGGCAGGATCAGGGCATCATTACCGCCCCCAATATGAGTTACAAGGGGGCCATGCAGGACGCCCCGGCACTGAAAGCGGCGTATGAACTCGGGAAGGGACTCTGAAACGCGAATCAGCAAAACAAACGGAAAGAAGCTTGTCAAATGGAAAGCAGCTTGCGAAGCAGGCGGAGGAGAACATGCACCAGGTATATTTTGTGCGGCACGGCGAGACGGTCTGGAATGTCGAGAATAAAATCTGCGGGGCGACCGAGAGTCCCTTGACCGAGCGCGGTAGGGAGCAGGCGCGCGCCATCGGGCGTGAACTGAGGACGCGTATGGACGCAGGGGAGTTAACGCTTGACCGAATACTGTGTTCGCCCTTAAGTCGCGCGCGGGATACCGCAGAGGAGATTGCTAATATACTGGAACTGCCGCTTGCGGTGGATACGAGACTCCGGGAGCAAAATTTTGGCAAGTGGGAGGGAACAGCCCGGGACGGTGAGGGCTTTCAGCGCGCCAAGGAGAACTTTATCGATAGCTTTAGCGGCGGAGAATCCATGATGCGGGTCGCACAGCGGATTTATAATCTTTTGGATGAGCTTAGGGAAGACAAGGAGACAAGATATCTGCTGGTCGCGCACAACGGCATCTCCCGCATTGTGGAGTCCTATTTTCGCGACATGGGAAACGAGGAATTTGCTTCTTTCGGGATTCGGAATGCAGCGCTTCGCGCCTACAGCTTTCCGGAAGAGGTTTGAGAGCCCGAACTAGGATAGAGTGTCTGATTGCGCTTGACAGACAGTGTGCTTAAGGATATCTTAATAAAAGTACAAGAAAATCCGGGCGGAGGAAGAATCAATGAAGAAAGCAAAGGCGGTGCTCGCGGCACTACTGGCAGCGGGCTTAACGGTGGGAAGTACGGTTCCCGCACTGGCGTTTTATCAGCAGCCGCAGAGCAAGAAGGGCTTGCTTCTGTCGCAGCAGACGGCTGATATGCTCGCGGACATCGGCAACCTAGGTGTGAAGCAGGTCGTTGTGAACATGGGCACCGATCAGGATTTGAATACCTTCGACCCGCTCGCGGCATACTGCACGCAGAACGGTGTCACCCTGACCATGATAGTCATCAACCGCCCGGGTGCCCCGGCCGGTATGATGCCGAGCGCACCGGTGGCCGGCGTCGGAACCTACGGATTCAATGTGAGTGGCGCGGAGGGACAGGCTGCGGTTCGAACTTACGCGAGAAGCCTTGCGGCGCGCTATAAGAACTCCGTATCCAACTGGGTCATCGGCAACGAGGTGAACGATGCGATTCACTGGGACTATATTGGCGAGATGGACATGCAGGCGCACGCGGAGAGCTATGCCAAGGCCTTTCGCATCTTCTATGAGGAGATTAAGGCGGCAAATCCTGAGGCAAAGGTGCTGATTCCCTTTGACATGCGCTGGAAGGCGACCACCGGAGAGCCGGGCTGCTACCCGACGGCCGAGTATCTGCCGCTCCTAAACAGTAAGCTCCGCGACACGGACTACGGCATTGCCTGGCATCCGTATCCGGTGCACTTCTTCACGAAGCCCGAGTTTCAGGACGATGACGGCATTTCGGCGGATGTCAACACGACGCCGAACATCAATATGAAGAACATCAACGTGCTCACGGATTATCTGCAGACCGCGGATATGCGCACGCCGAACGGTGAGGTGAGAATTCTCCTGCTCACCGAGATGGGCTTTACCTCTTCCGTTGAGAACGGCGAGCAGAGACAGGCGGCTGCGATTGCCGAGGCCTATCGCATTGCGAAGGAGAACCCCTATATTCAGGGCATGTACCTGTCCCGCCAGGTCGACGCGGCATCTCAGGTCGCGGCGGGCGGTGCCTTCGGACTCTGGAGACGGAACGAAAACGCAGGCAGAGATGAGATTCCGGCGAGCAAGAAGCTCGCGTGGGAAGTTTATAAGAATTTGCAGTAAAAAAGGATAAGGGCAAGAGAAAAGATCGCGAAAGCGGTCTTTTCTTACGGATAATGGTTTCATTGACAAAGGGGATTGTTTTCGGTAGGCTGAAGGTGTGATGCGAATGTAAAGCCATCTTGTTTCGGATTCATGCTGTGATAGGGGATTAGAGTTTGGACTTAAAAATATGTCAGTTATTATGTCAAGAGTCCAAAATCATGTGGACGCAACACTGTTTGGAACGAATGCAGGAAAGAGATATCAGTCGCAATGATGTTAAAAACGGAATAGCGACCGGAGAGATTATAGAAGAATACCC
>CAUVLB010000151.1:0-3689 GCA_963552595.1 uncultured Stomatobaculum sp.
TAAGCGCCGCATTGCATTTGCGCGCCGCTTCCGCTACGATAGACGGACAGCTAAAACTCAACTTGCATATGCGGAGGTAAGCTCATGTTTCGTCTCTCCGGAAAATGTGTCCGGCACACCAAAATTGTACTCAGCGCCGTAATCAGCGATGAAAGTTTCGAAAAAAGCCGCACCGAAAAGGTGCTCGGCGCCGTCACCGCGCTCGCCGCGGAGTTCGATCTCCCCTCTCCGCTCTGGCTTGAAAAGAACATCCGTGACTTTCAGCGCCGTGCGCGCACGCGTTTTACCGCCGATAACTTTCTTGAAGCGCTTCCCTTTGACTATATGGAGATTGAAGTCCTAGAGGAGTGAACTCAGAGTGCTTCCAGCATGCGGAGCGTGAGCTTTAAGAAGTTCTCGATTGCCTGCGCCGTAAATTCCGGATAATTCTCTGTCGCCTTCATGTCCGCCTGGTCGGAGATTGCGCGAATCACAAGGTAGGGCACACCGTAGAGATAAGCCGTGTGCGCAATCGCGGCGCCCTCCATCTCACAGCAGCTGCCGCAGAAGTCGCGGTACAGCTCTTCCTTTTTCTCCCGGCTCGCAACAAAGAGATCGCCGGACACCACGCGTCCCGCGTGCACCGTGACACCGGAAGCGAACTCCTCTTCGCAGGCCTTTGCGAGTTCCAAGAGTCTTTGATCCGCCGGAAACGTACTGGTCTCCATTCTCGGAATCACACCCTTCTCATAGCCGAAGGCGGTGACATCAAAGTCATGCTCCAGGCAGTCCGTCGAGAGCACGAGGTCGCCGAGCTTCACCTCCGGCGCAATGCCGCCCGCAATGCCCGTGTTCAAAATGCAGTCCGCGTGAAAGCGCTCAATCAGGATGCTCGCGGCGACCGCCGCATTTACCTTGCCTATGCCCGAGCAAACCAGGGCGACATCCTTGCCCGAAATTCTGCCGGTCAGAAAACGCATCCCCGCGCAGACCGTCTCTTTTTTCTCCTCGAGCTTTTCCGCAATCCCGCTCACTTCTTCTTCCATTGCCCCAATGATACCAACCGTCATATTGCCTCCTTTGCCGCCTTGAGATAATGCGCTCCGCAGAGTAAAATACAAGACATAGCTTTCTTCATCTTACCCTGTAAGGAGAGGTTCGTAAATGAAAAAAATCGTTCTGACCGGCGGTGGCACCGCAGGTCATGTCACACCGAATATCGCTCTGCTCCCGGCGCTCCGCGAGGCCGGGTTCGAAGTCCTCTACATCGGCTCCTACGAGGGCATGGAGCGTAAGCTCATTGAAGAGACCGGCACGCCCTACCGCGGCATTTCCTCCGGAAAACTGCGCCGCTATTTCGACTGGAAAAACTTCACGGATCCCTTCCGCGTGTTGAAGGGCTACGGCGAGGCAAAGGCGATACTGAGAGCGTTTCAGCCGAACCTCGTCTTTTCGAAGGGCGGTTATGTCGCCGTCCCCGTGGTGCGCGCCGCAAAGCGCCTCGGCATTCCCGCCGTGATTCACGAGTCGGATATGACGCCCGGACTCGCAAACCGCCTCTCCTACAGTGCGGCGACCAAAATTTGCTGTAATTTCCCTGAGACACTTTCCCTGCTCCCGAAAGATAAGGCAGTGCTCACCGGCTCTCCGATTCGCGCCGAGCTACTCTCCGGCAGCCGCGAGGCGGCCTATGAACGAACCGGCTTTACGACAGAGCGCCCGGTGCTCCTCGTGATCGGCGGCAGTCTCGGCTCCCGCGCGGTCAATGCGGCCGTCCGCGAGGCTCTTCCGGAACTCCTGAAGGAGTTCCAAGTGCTGCACATCGCGGGCAAGAATAACCTGGATCCCGCGCTTTCCGACACCCCCGGCTACCGCCAGTTTGAGTATGTCTCCGAGGAATTAAAGGACTACTTTGCCCTTGCGGATATCATGGTGAGCCGCGCAGGCGCCAACGCCATCTGTGAGATTCTGGCACTCCGGAAACCCAATGTGCTGATACCGCTCTCCGCGAAGGCAAGCCGCGGCGACCAGATTCTGAATGCCCGCTCCTACGAAAAACAGGGCTACTCCCGCGTACTCGAGGAAGAAGCCCTGTCGCGCGAGACCTTGCTCGCCGCGGTTCGCGAAACCTATGCGGACCGGGCGCGCTACCTAGCCGCAATGGAGGCGGGCGGCAGCGCAGACGGTGTGGCTCAGGTCATGTCCGTTCTGAATACTGTGACGGTCGGTCGCCGATAAAGTACGACTGCGAGCAAAAAGCCGACCAGAAAGCCGCCGACATGCGCCGCATTATTCACGCCCTTGGTGCTAAAACCGTTCAGCAGCATAAGGCCCGAGAAAAAGAGTAGATTGCGGATGCGGAACTCCTCAAAGCGCCCGCGGTTTCTGATGAGCACCCAGATTAAAGCGCCGAACACGGCGAAAACCGCGCCCGAAGCGCCCGCGCTGAGTACCTCACGCCCCGTCCAAACTTCAAACGCCAGTGAGCAGGCCGAGGCGCCGATAGCCGAGAGCAGGTAAAAGATCAGGTATTTTACCCGCCCCAGCGCGTGCTCCAGACTGCCTCCGGTCATAAAGAGAATGAACATGTTGTTCCCGAGATGCCGTATGCCGAAGTGCAAAAAGGCAGCCGTAAGTAACCTCAAGTACTCCTGCCGCTCCAGAACGTAGGGTGTATAGCTTGCGCCGTAGCGAAGCAGAATCTCATCGTCCCGCATGCCGCCGCGCAGTGCGACATAGACAAATACCAGCACATTCACAAGAATCAGGAAATCCGTGACCGGCGCGTTGCGCCTTCTCCGATACGCTCCAATCGCCGTGTTCAAAGCGCTCTTCCTATGCTCTCCGCACAGGCCTTGAGCGCTTCCGGCTCTGCCTTGCCCGGGGTCCAAGCGACCATCTCCGGACCGCCCTCATAGCGCGGTATCACATGGATGTGAAAATGAAACACCGTCTGGCCGGCCGCCGTGCCGTTGTTCTGGACAATGTTAAAGCCCGCGGCACCGAGTCCCTGTTGCATGGCCTTGCCGACCTTCCCGGCGAGCGAAAACGCCTCGCCCGCAACCTTCTCCGGAAGCTCGGTGAGGTCGCGATAATGCTCTTTCGGCAGCACCAGCGCGTGTCCCTTGGATGCGGGTCCCAGATCCAGAATCACGCGAAAGCCCTCATTTTCACAGATTTCCGTCGACGGAATCTCTCCGTTTGCGATTTTACAGAAAATACAATCGTCTTGTCTCATCCTTATGCCTCCTCTTTCTCTGCAAACAAACTTGCCGCAGTGTTGTCTTTACTTTACAGCACTGCGGTTTTTTTGTCCATTTCGATGCGCTCCGCCCTGCGCTATGCCTTTTCCACGCTGTTTCCGGCCTCAGCTCGGTCTCCCTCCGCTGTCAGTTCTCCTTGCCGCGCTTTCCCGTTCCTCTCGCTGACCCGCTGCCGCTGCTTTGCACCGCTTCCGCTTTCACACTGTCGCTGTTTTGCTCTGACGCTGCTTACTCCCTGACGCAGCTTTTTACCGCCTCTGCTTTCGTCCGTCCGCAGCCTTGCGCCGCCTCCGTGTTCTCCCTTGGTGTAGCTTTGCTCTGACATAGCCCTGCGCCGCCTCCGTGTTCTCCCCGGTGCAGCTTTGCTCTGACGCTGCTTATTCCCTGACACTGCTTTGCTCTGACATAGCCCTGCGCCGCCTCCGTGTTCTCCCCGGTGCAGCTTTG
>CAUVLB010000152.1:0-3679 GCA_963552595.1 uncultured Stomatobaculum sp.
GTGTTCTTCTGGAGCGCGGAGATCAGCGCGTGTCCCACCTCGTGGTAGGAGACAATGCGTCTCTCCTTCTGGTTCATCACGCGGTCCTTCTTCTCCTTGCCGACCAGCACCACCTCGACCGACTCGAAGAGATCTTTCTGACTCACAGCCTTGCGCCCGTTCTTGACCGCGAGTATGGCCGCCTCGTTCACCATATTGGCGAGCTCGGAGCCGACCGCGCCGCTGGTCGCAAGACCGATGGCGTCAAAGTCCACCGTGTCGTCGAGGAGCACATCCTTCGCGTGCACCTTGAGAATTTCGATTCTTCCCTTTAAGTCCGGGCGCTCCACAATGACGCGGCGGTCAAAACGTCCCGGGCGGAGCAGTGCGGGATCCAGAATTTCCGGGCGGTTGGTTGCGCCGAGCACCAGGAGGCCCTTGGAAGAGTCAAAGCCGTCCATCTCCGAGAGCAGCTGGTTCAGGGTCTGCTCCCGCTCGTCATTGCCGCCGCCGTAACGCGAATCACGGCTCTTACCGATTGCATCGATCTCATCGATGAAGATGATGCAGGGCGCAGCCTCCTGCGCCTGGCGAAAGAGGTCGCGGACACGGGATGCGCCGACACCCACGTACATTTCCACAAAATCGGAACCCGAGAGCGAGAAGAAGGGCACATTGGCCTCACCGGCCACCGCCTTCGCAAGCAGGGTCTTACCGGTTCCGGGCGGTCCAACCAGGAGAGCACCCTTCGGCAGCTTTGCGCCGATTTCCCGGAAGCGCTCGGGATTATGCAGGAAGTCGACAATCTCGGTCAGACTCTCCTTCGCCTCGTCCTCACCGGCTACATCCGCAAAGGTGACACCGGTCTCCTTCTGTACATAGACCTTCGCATTGCTCTTCGCGACGCCGCCCATGAAACCGCCGCCTCCCCCGCCGACGCCCATGCGCCGCATCAGGAAGTTCATCGCGCCGAAAATCATAATGACCGGCAAAAAGAGCGCCGCGCCCGAGAGCAGCACACTCATGATGTCAAAGCGCTCCCGCGTCACGACTGCGCCTGCCCGGTAGAGCTTTTCGGGGAGATCCCGGTCGCTGTCCATGCGGGTCGTCACATAGTGGCTCGTGTACTTCTGCCCCTCAGGCTTTGCGTCAAAGCGTATGACCGAATTGCCGATTTTGGCGCTGACAATGATCTTTTCATCGACCATGCGAAGAAAATCGCTGTAACTGACTTCCTTGGTCTGTGCATTGCCCTGACGACCGCCGAGCGGACGTATAAAATTGAAGAGCAAAAAGACGACCGAAAGAAGGAGCAGCATGGGCATCAGGAAACTCCCGCCGCCGTTGCCCTTTCCGCCCCGATTGCCGCCCCCGCCGGAGCCGCCGCCCTCGGGCAGGTCTTCGTATTCGTCATCGTCATCGTCATCCGTTTCAAAATCACCGCCGCGCAGCCAGCCGAGAAACAGCTGCATCTTCGTTTTCTTTACTTTCCGTTTGTTTTTTGCCATAAAAATAAGACCTTCCGGCGCACGCTACCCTTTGGGTACGCCGCCCAAATCATTCTGTTGTTCTACTTAGTATAGCACTTCTTTTCTTTTTGGTGTACGAATCTTTTCTTTCAAGCCTGCCTGTGCTATGCTTTTCGAATACAAAATTACGATTCTTTCAAAAGGAGATTTCCATGCAGTCCAAAAGTCAGGCACCGTCCATTACGACAGGGCCCATCACCGCGCAAATTCTGCTCTTTTTCTTCCCCATTTTGCTCGGCACCTTTTTCCAACAGCTCTACAATACGGTCGACACCATCATTGTGGGCAACTTTGTCGGCACCACCACCGCGCTCGCCGCGGTCGGCGGTGCGACGGGACAGCTGGTCAATCTCTTTGTCGGTTTCTTCATCGGACTCTCCTCGGGCTGCGGCGTCATCATCTCACAATATTACGGCGCAAACGACCACAGATCCGTCTCAAAGAGCGTTCACACGGCTCTGGCCTTTTCTCTGATCTCCGGCGTTGTGATTATGGTTCTCGGCCTTGCCCTGACCGATTTTTCGCTCCGTGCGATGTCTCTCCCGGCGGAAATTATGCCCGAGGCGACCGCTTATCTGCGGATTTTCTTCCTCGGCATGATTCCGAACCTCTTTTATAACATGGGGGCAGCCGTGCTGCGCGCAATCGGCGACTCCAAGCGCCCCCTCTACTTTCTGATTCTCAGCTGCTTATGTAACATTGTGCTCGACCTTATCTTTGTCGCCTTCCTCCGCCTCGGGGTCTCCGGCGCGGCGCTTGCGACCATACTCTCGCAGCTCGCTTCCGCCGTCATGGTGCTCTTTGTCCTGCTTCGCACCAAGAGCGACGTGCGCCTCTTTCCGAGCCAACTGCGTCTTGATCCCTTCTGGCTCAAAAAGATGATTTACGTCGGGCTTCCGGCCGGCCTGCAGAGCACCATGTACACGGTTTCGAATATCATTGTCCAGGCGACCATCAACAGTTTCGGCACCAACACGATTGCCGCCGTCACGGCCTACGGCAAGATGGACGTGATTTTCTGGATGGTCATCAATGCCTTCGGCATTGCCATCACAACCTTCGTCGGGCAGAACTTCGGCGCGGGAAAGGCAGATCGCGCTTTTCGCGGCTTCCGCATCTCCCTCTTGCTCGCAGCCATCGGCACCCTGACGCTCTCCGCCGTCATTTGGTTCTTCGGCATGGACTTACTGCTCTTCTTTACCAAAAACCCGGACGTACTCGCAATCTGCAATCGCCTGATTCACTTTGTAGTGCCGTTCCTCATCACCTACATTCCGATTGAAATCTGTTCCGGTACGCTCCGCGGTATGGGCAACAGCTGGGTTCCGATGATATTCACCATGCTCGGCGTCTGCGTGCTCCGCATGTTCTGGATTTTCCTCGCCGTGCCGCGAAACCGCGACATCCTGACCCTCATGACAGCCTATCCGATCAGTTGGATTACGACCTCTGTCGCCCTGAGTCTCTACCTCTTCCTGACGCGCCGCAAATACCTGCCTCAGCGCTCCGAGAGCGAGAAGTCGTCGTAAACGGCTCGCACCGCTCTGCCGTTCTTAAAGAGTATCATGACCACTTGCTTGGAATAGATTTCGTCTCCGAACTGATAGACCATGTTGGATGTGTGGTTTTCGTCATCAAAGGTCTTTGAGAAAGGCTCACCGTAGACATCCGCAATCTGCTGTCTTGTGGCGCCCATCGGGATTCCGTAAAGCGTGAGCTCCGGATCCGGTTCCGCGCTGCCTATGTCTATGCCCTTAATCGTGCAGTCCTTGACCGGCTGATCTTGATCGGCATTGTTTCGGACATTAATGCGGATGTGTCCGAAGGACCCCCGGTACTGCACACGGCAGCTTCCGGTTGCTCCGGCCTTCACGATATCGTTTTCGCCGCTGAAAATCGCGCCTTCTTTGAGAAGCCCCTCAAAGGAAGTCGGCACCGATATGGTGCGATCTCCCGCGCGCACCATGTGTCTGCCCTCCTGCTTATGTTTTTCAACATGCAGAGGAACGGTCACGGTCTGTGCCGCCTCCTCGCTTTCGGCCGCCTCCGCGGATGCGACCTTGATGTCCGGAATTTCGGTCTCTGCCTGAATTTCAAGCGTCTTTGCGCCGCTCTCTGTCTCGGCCTTACTTTTGCCGCCGCAGGCCGTGAGCAGGCCGAACGCTGCGGCG
>CAUVLB010000153.1:0-3669 GCA_963552595.1 uncultured Stomatobaculum sp.
TAATACCAAAAAAGACGCCATATTGGTCCGACACGGTGAGTCTCGCCCATGTGCTCTTGCCGAAATTAAATCGCTACAAACTTGACACGGTCGCAAAGGCCCTCGGGGTGTCCCTGCAAAACCACCACCGTGCGGTGGATGATGCCGAGTGCACGGCGGGTATCTTCCTTAAGTTCATTGAAATGCTCAAAGCAAGGGGCGCGCATACGCTTCTTGAGGTTGCGGCGCTCGGGGACAGTTCCGAGGCTTTGATTCGCAAGATGAACAGCTATCACGTGATCATACTCGCGAAGAATGAGTTGGGGCGTGTGAACCTGTACCGCCTGGTCTCGGACTCTCATCTCAAGTACTACCATAAGCGGCCCAGAATACCGAAGAGTGAGTTACAGCGCTATCGCGAGGGGCTGATCATAGGCTCTGCCTGCGAGGCGGGCGAACTCTACCAGGCACTGCTCCGCGACGCGCCGGATGAGGAAATTAACCGCATAGCCTCCTTCTATGACTATCTGGAGATACAGCCGATCGCAAACAATCTCTTCATGCTGGGTAGCGACCGCTATGCGCCCGACACCGAAGAGGATTTAAGGAACTTAAATCGGCGCATTGTGTCCATCGGGGAAGCGCTGCAAAAGCCGGTTGTCGCGACCTGTGACGTTCACTTCTTAAACCCGGAGGATGAGATTTACCGGCGCATGATCTTTTTCGGCAACAAGTATGACGATGCGGATCAACAGCCGCCGCTCTATTTCCGCACCACGGATGAGATGCTGCGGGAATTTGCCTACCTCGGCGCAGAGAAGTGCGAGGAAGTTGTCATCAAGAACACGCAGAAAATTGCGCGCATGGTGGAGCGCATTTCGCCGGTGCGTCCGGACAAATGCGCGCCCGTCATTGAGCGTTCGGATGAAAAACTCACCGAGCTCTGTTACGGCATGGCGCATGCGCACTACGGGAATCCGCTGCCGGCACTGGTGCAGGAGAGGCTCGATAAGGAGCTGAATTCCATCATTAAGAACGGCTTCGCCGTCATGTACATCATCGCCCACGAGCTTGTGAAGCACTCGAACGAAGAGGGCTATCTCGTGGGATCTCGCGGCTCTGTCGGCTCTTCCTTTGTCGCTTACACGGCAGGTATCACCGAGGTGAATCCCTTGCCGCCGCATTACGTTTGCCCGAATTGCCGCTACTCGGACTTCGATTCGGAGATTCCGAAGCAGTTTGCGGGCACCGCGGGCTGTGAAATGCCGGATCAAGTCTGCCCGCACTGCGGCACAAAGATGAGAAAAGACGGCTTTGACATTCCCTTTGAGACCTTCCTCGGCTTTAAGGGAGACAAGGAGCCGGATATTGACCTGAACTTCTCCGGTGAGAACCAGAGCTCGGCGCATGCCTACACGGAGGTCATCTTCGGAAAAGGGCAGACGTTCCGCGCCGGCACCGTGGGTACCTTGGCAGAAAAGACAGCCTTCGGCTATGTGAAAAACTACTTCGAGGAGCACGGAACCAGAAAGCGAAAGTGCGAGATCAACCGTCTCGTGCAGGGCTGTGTCGGCGTGCGGCGCACCACGGGACAGCATCCGGGCGGCATTGTCGTATTGCCGAAGGGCGAGTCGATTTACTCCTTCACACCCCTGCAGCACCCGGCGAACGATATGAATACGCCGATTGTCACGACGCACTTCGAGTATCACGCGATCGATCACAATCTCTTAAAGCTTGACATTCTGGGGCACCAGGACCCGACCATGATACGCAAGTTGCAGGATTTGACGCAGATCGATCCGGTCAAGGACATTCCGCTCGATTCGCCCGAAGTCATGAGTCTATTTCAAAATACAGAGGCGCTCGGCGTTAAACCGGAGGATATCCTCGGCTGTCAACTCGGCGCACTCGGTATCCCCGAGTTCGGGACCGACTTCGCAATGAACATGGTCATCGAGGCGAAACCGAAGGGCTTCTCCGACTTGGTTCGCATTGCGGGGCTCGCGCACGGCACCGATGTCTGGCAGGGCAATGCGCAGGTGCTGATCTCCGAGGGCACGGCGACCATTCAGACCGCCATCTGTACACGAGATGACATTATGCTTTCGTTGATTCAGTGGGGCATGGATCCGCAGGAGAGCTTTAAGATTATGGAGTCGGTTCGCAAAGGCAAGGGACTCACGCCGGAGTGGGAAGAACACATGCGGGAGCATGCGGTGCCGGACTGGTACATCTGGTCCTGCAAAAAAATCAAGTACATGTTCCCGAAGGCGCATGCGGCAGCCTATGTCATGATGGCCTGGCGCATCGGCTACTGCAAAATCTTTTATCCGCTTGCGTACTACGCGGCTTACTTCACGATACGCGCGACCGGTTTCAGCTACGAGAGCATGTGCCAGGGGCGGGAGCGGCTTGAATTTCTGCTCGCGGAGCTCGGCAAACGAAATTACAAGGGCAACCGCATGAACCCGCTGACCCCGAAGGAAGAGGATATGATTAAGGACGGCAGAATTGCGCAGGAGATGTACGCGCGCGGCTTTTCCTTTCTCCCGATCGACCTCTACCGTGTCAGCGCAACCCAGTTTACGATTGTGGACGGCAAGATAATGCCGGCGCTCACCTCGATCGACGGACTCGGCGAGAGCGCTGCGGAGCAGATTGTGCGAGCGGCGGCAGAAGGGGAGTTTATTTCGAAGGACGATTTTCGCTCGCGCTGCGGCGTCGGACAGACGACCTGCGATCTGCTCGACCGGCTCGGTATACTCGGAAAGCTGCCGGAATCGAATCAGCTCTCGCTCTTTGATCTAACTTGAGCGGCGTTTGACAAACAGAAACAGAAAACTTAGAATTGTGGTTTAAAGACATGGAAGACGGAGGTAAGACGATGGACTATTCGTTTCAAAAGATAGAGCCAAAGTGGCAGGCAAAGTGGGAGGAAGAGGGCATCTTCCACGCGAAGGATTTTTCGGATAAGCCGAAGTTCTACGGCCTCGTGGAGTTTCCCTACCCGAGCGGCGCAGGTATGCACGTGGGTCACATCAAGGCGTACTCGAGCATTGAGGTGATTTCGAGAAAGCGTAGAATGCAGGGCTACAATGTGCTCTTCCCGATCGGATTTGACGCCTTCGGCCTGCCGACCGAGAACTATGCAATCAAGACCAACACGCACCCGCGTTATATTACGGATAAGAACATCGAGAAGTTCTCGGAGCAGTTAAAGCGCGTCGGCTTCTCCTTTGACTGGAACCGCGTCATCGACACCTCCCGCGACGACTACTACAAGTGGACGCAGTGGATCTTCCTGAAGCTCTTTGAGAAGGGACTTGTGTTCCGCAATAAAACTCTCGTCAACTATTGCCCCTCCTGTAAGGTGGTGCTCTCGAATGAGGACAGCCAGGGCGGCAAGTGCGACATCTGTCACTCGGATGTCGTGCAGCTCTCGAAGGACGTCTGGTACTTAAAGATTACCGAGTACGCAGACAAGCTGCTCCTGGGTCTCGACGAGGTGGATTACCCCGAGAACATCAAGCAGCAGCAGCTCAACTGGATCGGTAAGTCGAGCGGCGCCTTTGTGAACTTCCCGCTGAAGGATGTGAACGAAGAACTTGAGGTCTATACGACGCGCTGCGACACCCTCTTCGGTGTGACCTTCATGGTCATTGCACCGGAGCATCCGCTCATTGATAA
>CAUVLB010000154.1:0-3653 GCA_963552595.1 uncultured Stomatobaculum sp.
TACATGGGATTATTCCTTTCTCCCTCTGCGGGAAACAGATTCGGAGCGCTCTGCTCCGAAAACTTACTTCGTCAGCGCGAGCGTATCTCTTGCGATTGCAAGCTCCTCGTTGGTCGGAAGGAGGAACACCTTGACCTTCGAGTTGTCGGTCGAAATGAGGCGCTCTTCGCCGCGCACATTGTTTCTCTCGTCGTCGATTTCAACACCGAGGTACTCGAGATATGCGCAGATATTCTTTCTCATGAACTTGTCGTTCTCACCGACGCCTGCCGTGAAGGCAATCGCATCGACACCGTTCATTTCGGTGATGTAAGCGCCGACATACTTCGCAACGCGGAGCGTGAAAGCGTCGAGCGCCACCCTTGCGAGCTTGTTGCCGTCGTTTGCCGCATCGTCGATATCGCGGAAATCGGAGGAAATGCCGTTGCTTAAGCCCAGGACACCGGACTTCTTGTTCAGCACATCCGTCATCTCTTCGACCGTGAGCTTCTCGTGCTCGCAGATAAACTGAATGATTGCGGGGTCGATGTCACCGGAACGGGTTCCCATGATGAGGCCCTCAAGCGGCGTCATACCCATGGAGGTATCCACGCACTTGCCGCCGATCGAAGCCGAAACCGAAGCGCCGTTGCCGAGGTGGCACACGACAACCTTTGCGTTCTTCGGATCGAGACCTCCCTTACGAATCACCTCACCCGCGACAAAGTTGTGGCTGGTGCCGTGGAAGCCGTAACGGCGAACCCTGTACTTCTCATAGTACTCGTAGGGCAGCGCATAGAGATATGCCTTCTCCTCCATGCTCATACCGAAAGCCGTGTCGAAGACAGCGACGTTCGGCGTTCCGGGCATAGCCGCCTCGCAGGCCTCAATGCCCATGAGGTTCGCAGGATTGTGAAGGGGAGCCAGATCGAAGCAATCCGCAATTGCCTTCTTGACCTTCTCGTCAACCAAGACAGATGCGCTGTAATACGTTCCGCCGTGAACCACACGATGACCGATTGCGGAAATCTCATCCGTGCTCTTGATGACGCCGTGAGACGGATCGACCAGAGCCTTCATGACCAGCTCGATTGCCTCCTTGTGAGTCGGCATAGCTACCTCAATCTTGTACTTCTCCCCGCCGGCCGGCGTGTGAGCAAGCAGAGAGCCCTCAATACCGATTCTCTCACAGATTCCCTTTGCAAGCACGCTCTCGTTCTCCATATCAATCAGCTGATACTTGAGAGAGGAGCTTCCGCAGTTCATGACAAGAATTTTCATTGTGTGTTTCACACTTCAACTTTATAATATTCAAAATCTCTTTTATTATAGACCAATAGACAAACGAGTGACAAGACGGAAGGCTGTTTTTTTCAAAATACAGGAGAGAGTATGATAAATCTTGCGCAGGTTGTTGGAATTATTGCTGAATATCATCCTTTTCACAACGGGCATCTCTATCAAATGCGGAATGCGCGCGCACTGACCGGAGCCTCTTACTGCGTGGTCTTCTTGAGCAGCTACTTTGTGCAGCGCGGCATGCCCGCAATGTACTCTCCCTTAAAGCGCGCGGAGGCTGCGCTTCGCGCGGGTGCGGATGCCGTCTTCGAGATTCCGACGCCCTTCAGCTCTGCCTCCGCCCGTGACTACGCAGCCTACGGCGTGAGCATGCTCGCGGGACTCGGCATTCCGAATCTCTGTTGCGGCACCGAAGATGTGTCTGCGGAGGAACTCTCCATGCTGCTCGAGGTCATTGACGAGGGCTCCGAGGCCTTTCAGCACAGTCTCCGCGAGGGCTTAAAAACCGGTCTCACCTATGCGGAGGCGCGGGTCAACGCGATTGCGGCCGATCTTTTCCAGGCAGGTGCCGACAACGCCCTCCTGCTCCGAACCCGGGAGCTGCTCTCCAAACCGAACAACATCCTCGCCTTTGAGTATGCGCGCGCCGCGCGCGCGGAACGCATCCCCATTCGCATGACCACGGTCTCGAGAAAAGGGAGCGATTACCACGATCCCATATTACAGGGTGATTTCAGCTCCGCAACCGCCATCCGCTCTCATATCTTAAACGGCGGCTCCTGGGATGACTTGGGCCGCATGGTGCCCCGCGCAGCTTCGGAGGTCTTTGCCTCTACCCCCTACTTAAATCCCGCCTGCATAGTGGGGCCCATTGAGCGCCGCGCCCTTAATCAACTCTATGAGGGCAATACACTCTCCTCCTTCTCCGATGTCTCGGAGGATCTCGCAGACCGCATCGCAAATGCGGATTTTCGCGAGGAGAACTACGAGGCGCTCGTGAACAGCCTAAAGACCAGACAGTACACGCACACGCGCGTGGCGCGCGCGCTGACACATATTTTCCTCGGCATACGGAAGTCAGACCTTCTTCGCTGGAAGAATGCCGCGCGCGAAGAGGCTTTGGCAGCCGCGTCTGCCGAGGGTAGGGAGGCAAGTGCCCTTCCGCCGATCGGCGCCGCTCCCTATGCGCGCCTCCTCGGTTTTCGCCGGGATTCCGAGCCCCTGCTCTCTCTCTTAAAGCAGGCGGCCACCATCCCCATGGTCAGTCGTCCCGCCGCTGCCGAGAGCCTCCTTCGCTCTCCCGCCGCGCGCGATCTTTTCCAGGCCGAGGTTCACGCCGCAGATCTTTGGAATTCGCTCTACTACGGCGACAGCGGAACGGCTCTGCCCTCCTATTTACAGCAGCAAATCGTCATTGTGTGATATGAATTTGATATTATTCACTTTATTTTGTTGAAAACATAGATTTTTGTAAAATTGTCGGAAAACTCCTTTGTCTGTGTTAGACTGGAGAAAGGAGGTGGACTATGTACCAGATTGACGATATTGTTGTCTATGAAAGTTCCGGTGTGTGTCGCGTCCGCGATATTCAGGAGCTCACCTTCTCCGAGGCAGCAGGCGCCAAGCGCTACTATGTCCTGACGCCTCTTTTCTCATCCGGTGACGTCATTTACACCCCTGTTGACAGCACAAAGACCGTCCTGCGACCCGTGATCTCGAGAGAAGAAGCGCTGGAGACCATTCACAGCATGCAGGGAGAAGAAGTCATGAGCTTTGAGGGCTTGCGCCCCGCGGAGCTCGAGTTCCGCTATCGGCGCGCCCAGCAGGGCTTCCGCTGTGCGGATCTCCTGCGTCTTTACCGCGCCATCACGCGAAAGACTCGCTCCGCACGCCGCGCGGGAAAAAAGGTGAGCGAGATTGACCGTCGCTTTTTGCGGCGCATCGACGCCCTGGTGCTCGGTGAACTCTCGGTGGCCCTGAATCTTTCGCAAGAGGAAATCCGCAAACTGCTGGAACGAGAATTTGAACTTGTATAATCGTTGCGACATCAAAAAAGACTAGCATAAACGCTAGTCTTTTTTCTGTTGCCATGCCATATCCCAAAAGGCGAGCTCATAGCGGGAGCAGTTGACAAAAATATCCCGAAGGCGCTGCATCAGAGCCGGCGAAGCGCTGTCGGTCGCCGTGTTCAACGCAAGGATGAGCTTTTCATTCTCCGCCGCGTAAGCCTCCGAGGCATATTCCCGCACCCAATCGCCGTAGAAGGGGTCGCTGCCGGCCTCAGGATTCTCCGATAAGATATGCTTTGCAATCCGCTCATAGCTGTAGGCGCAGGATAATATCGCTGCCAGGATTTCCGCCTCTCCGCCCTCATA
>CAUVLB010000155.1:0-3644 GCA_963552595.1 uncultured Stomatobaculum sp.
GTCCATACCCAGCACGATGCCGCGGCGACGGTTCAAATCGCCCATCACATCGCCGGTGTTTGCATCAGTCACGCGCACCGAGAGCGCGACAATGGGCTCAAGGAGCACGGGCGTTGCCTCAAGGAAGCCCTTCTTAAATGCCATGCTCGCCGCCATCTTAAACGCAAGCTCGGAGGAATCCACCGGGTGGTAGGAACCGTCGAGCAGGATTGCCTTTAGACCTACGACAGGGTAGGCCGCGAGCGGGCCCTTCTTGCAGCACTCCGCAATGCCCTTCTCGACCGCCGGGAAGTAGTTCTTCGGGACTGCGCCGCCAAAGACCTTCTCCTCAAAGACATAGGCCTTCTCGAGATCGCCGGAGGGTTCAAAACTCATCTTGACATCGCCGAACTGACCGTGACCGCCGGACTGCTTCTTGTAGCGACCTGCCGCCTCGACTTTCTTGCGTATGGTCTCACGGAACGCAAACTTCGGCTTCTCAAGAACAATCTCTGCCTTATAGCGGCTTGCGAGCTTGCTCACGACAATATCAAGCTGCTGATCGCCTATGCCGTAGAGCAGGGACTGGCGATTCTCTGCGTCTACCTCGGCGCGGAGCGTGCGATCCTCTTCCATGAGTTTCGCGAGGCCGGAGGCAATGCGATCCTCATCTCCCTTGTTCTTCGCCACATAAGCCTTATAGGTGTAAGGCTTCGAAATCTGCGGCGCGTTATAGAGTATCAGTGCCTGCTTCCGCGCGAGCGTGTCGCCGGTCTCGGTCTCGTTCAGTTTTGCCATTGCGCCGATATCGCCCGGGCGAAGTTCCGAGACCTCAATCGCCTCCTTGCCGCGAAGCACATAAATCTTTCCGCTCTTCTCTTCGACTTCTTTTCCCGTGTTGAAGAGCTCGCTGTCCGCGCGAAGCACACCGGTCAGAACCTTGACCAGGCTGTACTTTCCGATGAACGGATCCGCGATGGTCTTAAATACCTTCATCGAGAGACTCACGTCCGGCTTGTAGTTTGCGACAAAGTGTTCGCCTGTCGTCAAATCAACACCGCTGTCCCGCGCCGCTCTCTCGGGCGAGGGGAAGTAGCGGACAATCGCATTCATCAGTGCGTTTGCGCCCTGCGCGTTCACACCGGAACCCATCATGACCGGTGCCATGTCTCCGGTCGCAACCTGCTCGCGAAGTGCGCTGTAAATCTCCTCTTCGGTAAAGGTCTCTCCGGAGAAATAGCGCTCCATAAACTCTTCGCTGGACTCCGCGACAGCCTCGAGCAGAGCCTCGCGCGCAATCTTTAAGTTGTGCTCGGAGTAATCCGGGATATCCGAATCCGTATACGCCGCACTGTTCGCCTCAAAACGGCGTCCCTTCATTTTGACGACATTGACAAAGCCGACAAACTTCTCGTTCTCACGAATGGGAAGATGCAGCGGTGCAACGCGCTTGCCGAAGCGGGACTCCAGTCTCAAAAGGAGTTCGCGGTAGCTCGCCTTGTCATCGTCCATGTTGGTCACAAAGAAAATACGCGGCAGGCGAAGCTTTTCGCAGAGCTCCCATGCCTTGATGGTGCCGGGCTCCACGCCCGCCTTGCAGTTAATCACAATGACGGCTGCATCCGCCGCTGCGACTGCCTCTTCCACCTCACCGACGAAATCGAAATAACCCGGGGTATCAAGGAAATTAATCTTAACCGGCTCCGCATCCTGATCCGTATATTCAACCGGAATGAGCGCTGTGCTGATCGAGAAGCCGCGGCGCTGCTCTTCCTTATCGTAGTCGCTGAGCGTTGAACCCTGCGGAACGCTGCCCATCTTTTTCACCGCGCCGCCGACAAAGGCACAAGCCTCTGCGAGCGTCGTCTTACCGGCACCTCCGTGTCCCATGAGCACAACGTTGCGAATCTGTGAAGTCTCGTAAACTTTCATTGAAACAGCTCCTCCTATTCGTTGATATCCCGATAACAGCTGTCTGAGCCGAGCTTTTATCTCTGATTATTCTACTAATTTTGAACGAAAATTGCAAGGCATTTACAGCATAGCGCACAAACCGAGCTTTGTTGACAGTCAAAGTTAGAGCCTATAAAATATAAGGCATTCTCAGGAGGATGCTTATGACTTACGGTTTCATCGGTCTCGGACTCATCGGCGGTTCCATTGCAAAGGCACTGAAAGCCGGGGAACCCGACTGTCAAATTTATGCCTATATGCCCTCGCGGGAGATGTTGGAGGAGGCACGCGCCGACGGCACGGTGGACCGCATTCTCTCCGGTGCGGAACCCTGCCTCTCCGACTGCGACGCGATTTTTCTCTGTGCCCCGGTGGAGACAAACGGAAGCTACCTCGAGGCACTCCGCGATATCCTTACACCGGACAGCCTGATCACAGATGTGGGCAGCAGTAAGCAGAGCATAGAGCGCGAGGTCTTGCGCCTCGGCCTCGGTTCTCAGTTTGTGGGCGGACACCCGATGGCGGGTTCCGAGAAAAGCGGTTATACCTACGCGGATGCCCTGCTCCTCGAAAACATCTTCTACCTGCTCTGCCCGACCGAGGACACACGCCCCGAGATGCTTGCGCGCATGGAACGCCTGGTTCGCACCATGCTTGCGAATCCCTACGTGATCGATGCTGCCACCCATGACCGCGCGGTTGCGACCATCTCCCACCTGCCGCACCTCATCGCCGCCGCACTCGTGAACCTTGTGAAGGACACGGCCAACGAGGAACACACCATGCGCGCCCTTGCCGCGGGCGGCTTTAAGGACATCACGCGGAGTGCAAGCTCCTCACCCGTCATGTGGCAGCAGATTTTCTCCGCAAACCGGGAGGCTGTGCTCACGGTGCTGAAGCTCTATATTGACGCGCTGACCGAGATACGCACTTCTCTGGAAGCGGACAATATGCAAGATATTCACGAACTCTTCCTAAAGTCCGGCAAATTCAGAGATCAGTTCAGTGACGCTGCCGGACTCCTCAGCGCACAGTATTCCTTCTCGGTGCATGTCTCGGATAAACCCG
This sequence comes from uncultured Stomatobaculum sp., assembly GCA_963552595.1. GTDB lineage: Bacteria > Bacillota > Clostridia > Lachnospirales > Lachnospiraceae > Moryella. The sequence goes on from CAUVLB010000155.1 coordinate 3,001, forward strand.
GTGCCATTTCCATCATCGCCGCGATACTCGCGGCGGGCAGCGTGAACGTAAAGAACATCGGCATCAACCATAACCGCGAGAGCGGAGACGGTGCCCTGCGCATTGAGTTCTACGATTCCGACAGCTGCCAGAAGGCCCTCTATCTCCTAAACAGTTACGGCTTTGCGCTTGAGAAGAACCGCTGACCTGTTTTCTTATTAGAAAGGATATGCCATGAAGCCATCCGTTTCATCGCCGCTCCGCGGCACTCTCACTGTGTCGGGCGATAAATCCATCTCCCACCGCGCCGTAATGTTCGGCTCCCTTGCGAGCGGCATCACGGAAATTGAAGGCTTTCTGCCGGGTGAAGACTGCCTCTCCACCATACGCTGCTTCCGCAGCATGGGCGTCCAGATAGAACAGAGCGGCAGCGCGGTAAAGATCTTCGGCCGAGGGCTTCGTGGATTAACAGCGCCCGCCGAGGTACTTGACTGCGGAAACAGCGGCACCACGACACGCCTCTTAAGCGGCGTGCTGGCCGCGCAGCACTTTGATTCCGTGTTGAGCGGAGATGCCTCGAGGCACCGCCGTCCGATGAAGCGCGTTATCACACCGCTTTGCGCAATGGGCGCCGATATCAAAAGCACAGGCGGAAACGACTGTGC
>CAUVLB010000156.1:0-3606 GCA_963552595.1 uncultured Stomatobaculum sp.
GCCGACACCGAGCGAAATGGCACCTTCCATAGTGCGGACAATGTCAAAAAACTTCCGTATGCCCGAAGGCTGCAGGGCCACGGTCTTTTTCGCCAACACTTCATTGATGTCTCTCATGCCATGAACAACTGCCTTTCGTCTTCTTTCTTCCGGACCATCTCCGTGCCGTGATCCTTGTACTTCTTCAGCACAAAGTGCGTCGAAGTGCCCGTCACGGACTCAATCGGCGCAAGGCGCTCCGAGACAAAAAAGGCCACCTCACGCATGGTTTTCCCCTCGAGGAGGACCATAAAATCAAAGGCACCGCTCATCAGATAGACCGAGTCCACCTCGTTGTACTGGTAAATGCGCTCCGCAATGCGGTCGTAGCCCATGCCACGCTGCGGTGTGACCTTCACCTCGATCAAGGCCTCCACGCGCTCGTTGCTCGTGTTCTCCCAGTTGATCAGGGTGTGGTACCCGCGGATGATGTTCTCCTTTTCCATATCGGCGATTTCATTCGCGACCGCCACCTCACTCTCACCGAGCAACATTGCGAGCTCATGAATATCTATGCGCGCATTCTTTTCCAGAACCGCGAGGATTTTTTCACGCATCTCTCTTCCTTTCTGTCTCTAACACTTCTGCTTCCAAGCAAATGCCCCGCTCCGGGCGGTTGATGTACTCGCGCTCGGTCTTATCGACCACGCACTTATCAAGCCCCGGCACGAAGCGGCCGATGCAGGCTGCCGGAATTCCCTTCGCCCGAAGCAAGCGGGTGAGGCTGGCACCGCACGCCGTAAAAAAGAGCAAGCCTTCCGTATCCATGCGGTAGGGATTCCTGCCGAGCGCCTCCGAAAGGGCTACAGTCTCGGGTAAAAGCGGCACATCCCGCAGGCGAATCTCCGCGCCCGACTGTCTCGCAACTGCGGCGAGATAGATTGCGGCGAGGATGCCGCCCCTGCCGTAGGGCAGGCAAAGCGGCCTGTCACAGCTGCTCTCTGCGATGCGACGGACTTCTTCCCGCAGCGCTCGCTCGCGTTTGCAACGAAGAATCGCGGCTTCAGGCCTTAGAACATACATTCTGTTTTTCGCCCCGCATTCTTTCAACAAGCGCTCTGTCTCTAGATTTCCCACGGAGAAAGCCGCGACAATTTCCGGATATCCCCGACTCAATGCAGGAAGGCGCTGAGACCGGCCGCTGCCATGCCGAGCACCATGGACAAGCAGAGAATCACCGAAACAATAATGGCCAAAACTCGACGACGTTTATCTCTCATATTCTTATTCCTCATTTCTGCGGTCGTTGCCGCTGAATTTTCATTTTACTATAGTCTCTCCCCCTGCCTTCCGCAAGAGAAAAGTCAGACAAAAATCTTGAGTTGCCGACCGGTTTTTCCGTACTGGTAGTAACGCACCCCGGCCGCATTCAACATACGCTTGCTCGCGCGGACGGCTGCGGTATCGCCGTATTTGTCCTCGCCGTAAATCAAGGTTCGTATGCCGCACTGGATAATCGCCTTGGCGCACTCGTTACAGGGGAAGAGCGTCACATAGAGCTTACTTCCCTCGAGCGAACCGCCGCGGTAATTCAGGATTGCATTTAATTCACTGTGTGTCGCATAAAAATACTTTGCCTGATAGGGGTCGTCCTGCTCGTGCTCCTTGCCCCAGGGGAATTCATCGTCCGAGCAACCGCGCGGGAAGCCGTTGTATCCCATCGAGAGTATCTTGTTGTCATCGCTTACGATGCAAGCGCCCACCTGGGTGTTCGGATCCTTCGAGCGCAGTGCGGAGAGGTAGGCGACCCCCATAAAGTACTCGTCCCAGCTGATATAGTCCTTGCGCTTCTCTGTCATTCCCTCTCCTCTCCGGCATGCAGCCAATGGTGTCCCGCTGCCTTGTTCATGCGATTCATAATTGCGAGCCCTACGCCGCTCTCCGGAAAGGCCTCGGCGTAGATAAGCTTTACTCCCTGTGCATCCATCTCGCGCAGCGCCGCAAAGAGGTTGTGCGCAATCTCCTCCGGCCGCTCTCTCCGCCCGAGCGGAAAGACCGCGTCCGCGCGATACGCTCCCGCTGTCTCGCTTGCGGCCAGCACACCGACCTTTTCACCGCGCGCCCTTGCTTCCGCAGCGCCCTTGTTGACAAGACGGATGACTGCCTCCATAGCGCCGTCGACCAGGTACATTTTGGCCTGTGGGGCGTAGTGGCGATACTTCATGCCGGGCGCTTTGGGGTGCATGCCCGGCGTGAGCGGCTTTTTGAGCACCGGATCCTGCTCCACGCTGCCGAGTACCGCTTCCAGCATTTCAAGCGTGATTGCGCCCGGGCGAAGTAAAGTCGGCACGTCACCGCTCAAATCCACAATGGTAGACTCAAGTCCGACCGCGACCGCGCCGCCATCCAGTATCATATCAATCTTGCCGCCTAAATCTTCCGCTACATGTGTTGCCGCTGTCGGACTGGGACGCCCGGAGGTGTTCGCGGAGGGCGCCGCAATCGGCAGCCCGGCGGCCTCAATGAGCGCCCGCGCGTTCGCATCGCCCGGGAGCCGCACGGCGACAGTATCCAGACCGCCGCTGGTCTCCCGCGGCACAAGCGCACTCTTTTTGACAATCATGGTGAGCGGCCCCGGCCAGAAGGACGCCGCGAGTCGGTAGACCGCATCGGGGATTTCGGCTGCGAGCGGCTTTAATTCCTCCACGCGGGCAATGTGGACAATCAGCGGATTATCGCTCGGCCGTCCCTTGGCCGCGTAAATCTTTTCCGCCGCCGCAGCGTTCAGCGCATTGCCGCCGAGCCCGTACACCGTCTCCGTCGGGAAGGCAACCAGGCCGCCGGCGCGCAGTAGTTCCGCAGCTTTTAGGAGCGCGCGCTGCCGCTCTTCTTCCGTCCCCGTGAGCAGGCCGTATGCCGTCTCCATGCTCAGCGCCGTCCTTCCTGCTCTTTCAGCACATGGCTCAGGCGCTTATAGAGCAAAACAGTCAGCAGCATGTCGATGCCGCCCTTTAAGAAGTTAAGCGGAGCCACCGCGTAGAGCGCCATGGTCTCGACACTCACAATGCGCGGGTTCACCTTGCTTCCCATCTGCACAATGACTTCAAGCGGCATGCCGTAGAGCTCCGAAAACTTCGGGAGCAGGTAAACCGCATTGAAGAAGGAACCGAATACGGTCATGCTGATTACACCGAGCGCGCAGGCCACAAAAGCCTGGCGCTTCGTCTTTTTCTCGAGATAAAAGATGCCCGCCGGAAGCACAAGCGCACAGCCCACGGTAAAGTTTGCAAGCTCGCCGACAAAGGCGGTCGAAGTGGATCTGAACACGAGCTTTAGCAAGATCTTAACAAACTCCGCCATCACGCCCGCGACCGGGCCGTAGGCAAAGCTCAGAATTAATATCGGGAGCTCCGAGAGGTCGATTTTATAAAAGGGCGGTGCAAAGGGCACCGGTACCTCAAACATCATGAGCACCGCCGCCACCGCCGAGAAGAGGCCTATCACGGCAATCTTCCTTGTGTTCAGGATGCGCTCTCTCTGCTGCCGCCGCCGCTGAACGCGCTTCTCAATCATATAGGCGACAAAGAAGCAGAGGAACACGACCAGTAAAAACTCTCCGACGAATAT
>CAUVLB010000157.1:0-3596 GCA_963552595.1 uncultured Stomatobaculum sp.
TACTCCGAGCTCTCTAAAAGCTCAGAACTCTCTTCCTCGGTGACGGTATCGCTCGGAACTTCGCCGCCCTCTACCGCGCGGTTTGCGTTCGGATCCGCAACAGAAGTGCCGTGAACGCTCTCATAGGCACTCCGCGCGCTGCTGTCGATTGCGTTGTTGAAGAGATCCTTCTCGCCGGTGTTGTAGTCGACGCGCTCTCCGGTGGAGCTCTTAAAGTAGGCAAGAACCACTGTGTCGGGGCGCACCCAATCCTTCTCCGGCAAATCTCTGTGGATGTCCGTCATGACATTCTTCCAGATTTTTCCGGAGACAGTCGCACCGTAGATACCGGGCATGGCGCGGGGGGTGTCGTAACCGACCCAGACCGCCGCCGTATAGTAGCGGGTGTAGCCGCAGAACCAGGTGTCCTTCGAGTCGTTTGCGGTACCGGTCTTACCTGCTGCCTGCTGGCCCTCAATGTCCAGGCCACGGCCTGTGCCGTAAGCCTTGTCCATGGTGCCCTTTAAGATGTCGGTGATCATATAGGCCGTGCCCTCGGTGTAGACCTGAGTCTGGCGCGTTGTGATTGGAATCACCTGCTGTTCGGTTCGCTCATAGATTACGGAGCGGAGACAGGTTCTGTCGTCGTAGACTCCCATGTTGGCAAGGGTCGAAAAGCCCTTGGCCATATCGACCACGCGGGTTCCGTAGGTAAAGCCGCCGATCGAGACCGCGGCCGCGCTGCTGTCCTGCCAGATGAGAGAGGTGAACTCCATCTTGCCGAGGTACGCGAGACCTGTCTTCACATCGATCTTCTGGAGCAACTGCCAAGCGACCGTGTTCAGAGATCGGTTCAGCGCCTCGCGGAGGGTAACAGAACCGCGGTAGCCGCCGTCCGCATTCTTCGGGCCGCCGGCAAACTCGTGGTCTTCAATGACATAGGAAGGGTAGAAGTATCCCGTCTCAAAGGCCGGTGCGTAGTCCAGCAGGGGCTTAATCGTGGAGCCCGGCTGACGGCGCGCAAGGAAACCGCGGTTATAGGCATCCTCCGTGCCGCGTCCGCCGACAATGGCGACTACGGCATTGCTCGTGTTGTCGATGATGACACCGGCACCCTGGAGCGCGTACTTGCCGTTTTCCTGGCGCTCGTCGGAGCGGTCGGCTAGGGTGTCGTCGATGCGCTTCTGGAGCTTTGCCTGGATGTCGGAGTCTATGGTCGTGTAAATCTTATAGCCGCCTGCGCGTATCTTCTCGCTCTTGTCCGCGTAGAGCTCGCGGTACTCGGCCTGGTACTTCTCGTACTCCTCTTTGTTCTTGAAGGTGTACTTGAACTTAAAGCCGTCGACCTTCATGAGCTGCAGCGCCGTGCAGTAAATTGCATAGCTGGTCTGATAGTTTTCCGTTGTCGCGGCCGTGATGGTCTGCGGCGCAATTTCAAGCGGTTTTTCTTGGTACTCCTTGAGCTCTTCCGCGGTGATTTCGCCCTGTTTATAGAGGCTGTTCAGAACCTCGTTTCGCTTGCGGAGGGAGTTCTTCGGGTGGTTAATCGGCTCATAACTCGCGGGGCGGTTGCTGATGCCGACCAGAACCGCAGCCTCCCAGGGCTCCAGATCCTTTGCGCTCTTGTCGAAGTAGTAGCGGCTTGCGGCCTCCACTCCGTAACAGCCTTGGGCGTAGTAATTGCCGTTGCAGTAGAACTCCATGATTTTCTCTTTGCCGAATTTCTTCTCGAGCTGCGGCGCGAGCAGAATCTCGGTCATTTTACGCTTGAGCGAACGCTCCTGCGTGAGATAGGTGTTCTTGATGACCTGCTGGGTGATGGTGGAGCCGCCTTGGGTCACGCGGCGGTGCTTCACATAGGAGACCCCTGCGCGGAGTATGGCCAGCCAGTCCCAACCGTGGTGGGAGTAGAAGCGCCTGTCCTCCTGTGCAATGTAGGCCTTTTTAATCCAGGGGCTGATGTCGTCGGTGCTCACATAGACATAGCGATGTCCGGAGCTGATGACACCGATCTGCCGATCGTCCTTGTCGAAGATCTCCGTGTCCGTCACGAGGCGGAAATCATCCTCGGACATGTGCTGGTAGGTCTCGTAGGCGTGCTGCTGTATGGACTGCAGATCCGGGAAAACCTTGAAGAAGATAAAGCCGATCGCAGCGAGTATGAGTATCATGATGCCGAGCAGGATACTCTTTAAGATGCGGATTACGATATGGGCCTTCTTCCGGTTTCGTTTTCGTGACTTTTGTGCCATGGGTTTACCTCTCTGTGCGCTCACTCCGTGAGTGCGGCATAAGAAAAGCGTATCATTTTGCCGAGCACCTCGGTGCTGAGTTCCACCTGATAGCCGCGTTTTCCGGCAGAGAGTATGATACTCTCGAACTGCGCAGCGCTCTCATCAACGACAGTCGGGAAAAATTTCTTCATGCCAATCGGCGAGCAACCGCCGTGCACATAGCCCGTGAGCGGAAGCAGTTCCTTCTGCGGTATCATGGCGAGAGATTTTTCGCCGACTGCCTTGGCGGCATTCTTTAAGGAGAGTGAGGACGGGCCCGGGATGACGAAAACATAGTGCTGACCGGACTTGCCGACCGTGACCAGCGTTTTGAACACCTGAGCCGGATTTTGACCGAGATATGCGGCGACCTCCTCAGCGCTGACAGCCTCATCCGGCGGGTAAGTATGTTCGACATACGCGAGCTTTTTGCCTTCTAAAAGACGGCACACATTGGTTTTTTCATTGTTTTTTGACATACGTTTACTATAACACAGCCCCTGTTCCTTGTATAGAAGCGCAAAATGCCGGAATGACGGCATGGCTATCCTATGCTATAATCGTATCTACATATTTGCATTTATATGAAAGGAGGAAGGATGAAAGAGGAAAGAAAAGCGCAGGAAAAATTGCGAAATTATCTCAGATGGCCCATTTTTCCCGCCGTGCTTTCCATATTGATGGCGGTGCTGATCTGTGTTGCAAACTGGGAGACCGGCCTACTGGTCTTTCTCCTTGCCTTGCTGAGCGGCGGTATTTGTCTCAGGCTCTATGCCGTATCCGGCGCGGAGATAAGCCGCGCGATGATAGGCTTTTCGGCCGCGACGGACAGCATGCAGGCACGGCTTGCCGAAAATCTGGATCTCTGTTATGCGTTGCTGGATCGAAGCGGCGCTTTTTCCTATCAGAATCTGGCAATGACGGAACTGCTTGCGGCGCAACATAAAAATCCCAGGCAGCTGGATGAGTTGTTTCCGGAGCTCACGCAGGAAGAACTGGCGAAAATAACGGACAGTGCGGACTATCATTTAAGTCTCGGGGAGCTAAGACTCCGCGTGCGTATTGTGCGGGAAAAGCTAAGCAGCGACAAGGTGTTTGCGGTCTATTTTTACGATGAGACCGCGCTCTTAAAGCTCCGTGAGGAGGCGGAGAGCCGTCGCCTCACGGCCGGGCTTTTGTACCTCGACAACTACGAAGAGGCAATGGATAGCGTAGACGATGTGCGCAGGCCGCTGCTCACAGCCATGATAGATCGGAAGATTGTCCGCTACTTTGACAGTATGCAGGCCATCATGAAGAAGCTCGAGAAGGACAAGTACTTCTTCGTGATTGAGCGCCGCTATC
>CAUVLB010000158.1:0-3552 GCA_963552595.1 uncultured Stomatobaculum sp.
GGCGCTTTCGCCTATGATGACGCATTACCTGGAGACCAAAAAGGCCTATCCGGACAGTCTCTTGTTCTATCGCCTCGGCGATTTTTACGAGATGTTCTTTGAGGATGCGCGCCTGGTGTCAAAGGAGCTTGAGCTCACTTTGACCGGCAAGGAGTGCGGTCTCGAGGAGAGAGCCCCGATGTGCGGTGTCCCCTTCCATGCCGCGGAGACCTATATCAACCGTCTCGTGAAAAAGGGCTATAAGGTCGCGGTCGCGGAGCAGATGGAAGATCCGAAGCTCGCGAAGGGGCTTGTGAAACGCGAGGTCATACGCGTTGTGACCCCCGGCACCATCACGGCGGCCGGAGCGCTCGAGGAAGAAAAGAATAACTACCTCGCCGCGGTCTTTGAGGACGGCGGTCGCTACGGCCTGGCGCTCGCGGATATTTCGACCGGCAGCTTCCTTGTGACCGAGGCGGAGGGGAAGAAGGAGCTCGGCGACATTTTGTCGGAGTTTCATCCGGCAGAGCTTTTAAAGAAGGAGAGCCTTACGCTGGACGGGGTGCTTCGCACGGATGAGGAAATTGCGACCAGCATACTGTTAGACTCTGCCTTTTCAAGAGACAGTGCCGTCAGCTTACTCTGCGGGCATTTTCACACGGCTTCGGTCGAAGCCCTCGGCTTAGCGGACTATCCGCTCGGGACGCTCGCAGCCGGCGCGGTGCTCCGCTATCTCTATGACACACAGAAGAGTCAATGCGAGCTCATCACCGAACTGAGGGCCTACCGAGGCTCTGCTTATCTCTTGATCGACGCGGCTTCTCGGCGAAATCTCGAGCTCACGGAGACCATGCGGGATAAGAGTAAGCACGGCTCGCTGCTCTGGGTTTTGGATCGCACAAAGACCGCGATGGGCGCTCGCTTCCTTCGGAATCTCATCGAAAAGCCGCTCCTCAGTCTCGAGACCATTGAGGCCAGACAGGACGCCATACAGGCATTTCTAGAGCGCTACATCGACAGGGAAGAGCTGAGAGAGTACCTAGCGCCGATTTATGACATGGAGCGCCTCATGGGGCGCATTACGCTCGGCAGCGCAAACGCGCGGGACATGCTCGCCTTTTGTACTTCCATCGCTGCGCTGCCGCCGATACGGGAGCTCCTCACAAGCTTTTCCGCGCCGCTCTTACAGCGGTTTGCGAATGAGCTCGACGATTTAAGCGATCTCTGTGCCCTGCTTCGCGCCGCAATTGCCGAGGACCCGCCGCTCACGCTCCGCGAGGGGCATATTATTCGAGACGGTTACCACGAGGACGTGGACCGTTACCGGCGGGCAAGCAGCGAGGGCAAACAGTGGCTCGCGGAACTCGAGGAAAAAGAGCGCCAAAAGACCGGCATCAAGAATCTGCGCATCAAGTACAACAAGGTCTTCGGCTATTATTTTGAGGTGACGAATTCCTTCCTCTCTCAGGTTCCGACTTACTTTCAGCGGCGGCAGACGCTTGCAAACGCTGAGCGCTACACGACAGAAGAACTCGGGAAACTGGAAGAGAGTATACTCGGCGCCGAGGAAAAGCTCTTAAGCCTTGAGTTTGAGCTCTTCCAGGAACTGCGACAGAAACTCTCCGCGGAAGTTGCACGTATTCAAAAGAGCGCGGGCATCGTGGCCTACCTGGATGCACTGCTCTCCCTTGCGGATGTTGCGGAGCGCTATCACTATGTGAGACCGAAGCTCACGGCGGAAGGCCCCCTGCACATTGTGGGCGGTCGCCACCCGGTCGTGGAGCGCATGATGGAGAGCGGACGCTTTGTCGAAAACGACACCCTGCTTGACAGCGGGGAGAATCGCATTGCCATCATCACCGGCCCCAATATGGCGGGAAAGTCGACCTATATGCGACAGACCGCGCTGATTGCGCTGCTTGCGCAGACCGGCTCCTATGTCCCGGCAGAGCGCGCGGAACTCGGACTTTCCGACCGTATCTTCACCCGAGTCGGCGCTTCGGATGACCTTGCCTCCGGCCAGTCCACCTTCATGGTCGAGATGACGGAGGTCGCAAACATACTTCGAAACGCGAGCAAAAAGAGTTTGATTATTCTGGACGAGATCGGACGCGGCACATCGACTTTTGACGGCCTCTCAATTGCCTGGGCGGTGGTCGAGTACCTGGCGCTCGGCAGACTCAGCGGTGCCAAGACTCTGTTTGCAACCCACTACCACGAACTTACCGAGCTGGAGGGCAGTATACCCGGGGTCAATAACTACTGTATCGCGGTAAAGGAGCAGGGCGATGAGATAGCCTTCCTCCGAAAAATCATTAAGGGCGGTGCGGACCAGAGCTACGGCATTCAGGTCGCGAAGCTGGCGGGTGTACCGGCGGCTGTCACGGCACGGGCGAGAGAGATTGCGGAAGAACTCGCGGGCGCGGATATCGCAGCGCGCGCCAGGGAACTTGCGTCGCGGGGAGCGGAGTTGCCTGAGATTGCGACACCGGAGCGGAAGGCGACTCCGGCGGTGACAGAGGCAGAGCTAAAGGTTCTCAAACAACTCAGAGAAATGAATCTCTCGGAACTCACACCGCGCGCGGCCATCGATCTTCTTTACGGTATACAGGAGACACTATGAGCATTCAGCTTCTCGATGAGAGCACCATCAATAAGATTGCGGCAGGCGAGGTGATTGAGCGCCCCGCTTCGATTGTGAAAGAACTCACGGAAAATGCGATCGATGCCGATGCGAGCGTCATTACGATAGAGATACGCGACGGCGGCATTTCGATGATACGTGTGACGGATAACGGCGGCGGCATCCCGGCGGATGAGGTAAAGACCGCCTTTCTTCGCCATGCGACTTCCAAGATTCAGCGCGCGGAGGATATCCTGCACGTTCGGAGTCTCGGTTTTCGCGGTGAGGCGCTCGCAAGTATCTCGGCGGTCTCCCGCATTGAGCTCATCACACGGCAGCGGGACGCGCTGACCGGTATACGCTACGCGGCAGAGGGCGGCAGAGAGACGGTATTTGAAGAAGTCGGAGCACCGGGCGGTACGACCGTCATCACCCGCGACCTCTTCTTTAATACGCCGGTGCGCCGCAGCTTTTTGAAGGCGGCGGTCACTGAGACCGCGCATGTCGCGGCGCTCGCGGAAGAACTGGCGCTGTCGCATCCGGAAATCTCCATCCGCTTTCTGGCGAACGGGCAGAGCCGCTTTCACACGAGCGGGAATCGAGAAGTGAAGGATATCATCTATCAGCTCTACGGCAGAGAGATAGCAAGTAAGCTGCTCCCCGTATCGCGGACGGAACAGGGCTTTTCGGTGCAGGGTTTTATCGGCAGACCGGAGATTTCAAGGGGAAGCCGAGCCCTCGAACACTACTGCGTGAACGGGCGCTATATCAAGAGTCCGCTGCTTGCAAAGGCGATAGAGGACGGCTACGGCGATCGCATGATGCAACATAACTTCCCCTTTGCTGTGCTCTTCCTGGAGACCGACCCGGAGACGGTGGATGTGAACGTGCATCCGACCAAGCGGGAAGTGCGTTTTTCGGACACCCAGGCCTGCTACCTCTTTCTGCGT
>CAUVLB010000159.1:0-3517 GCA_963552595.1 uncultured Stomatobaculum sp.
CTTCGGGATGCGGAGCGGAGCGCGCTCTACCGCGCATTTTCAAAGAGCAGCGACACGGCGCGCGGCATGGACGGCTTTCTGGAGGCGCTCGGCGCAAGACAGGGCGAGAGCTTCCGCGCAACGGCGGAGAGCGAACTCTTGCCGCGCACCGCGCGGAGCGGCAAAGTCTTTTTGGAGAGCCGGGAGGCTATGCTCTTGCCGATTACGGTCGAGGCAAGGGGGAGTTTTCTCCGTTTGAGCCAGCGCAGCATTGCGCCGGAAAAAGTACTCGGGGAGCGCTACCCCTATCTCTTTGACATAGACAGAAATGCCCTGCATGAGGGCAAGAATATGGGCGAACTGGTCTTTACGAGCGGGGATATACGCCGGACGGTACGCCTTACGCTGGTTGCGGGCGCCAGGGAGCGCAGTGGCACAGCGGGACAGAATCGCGCGAACGAGGCGCGGGAGGGCAGACATATGTTGCGCTATCGGAGCGCCTATGCCCTCTTTCTCCTCAGCGGAAAGCGCGAGCAACTCGGCGAGGCGGAGGCAGCGCTACGGGAAGCGGAGCGCGAAAAAGAGGCGGATGCCCAGTGGGCGGCCCTATTCTCGGCGGAACTTTTGGCGGCGCGCGGCAATACGACGCGGGCGCAGCAGTATCTGGCGCTCTTGGACGGAGGCTTCTCGGGAAGCGTGAGTCACAGCGCGGAGCGGCAGAAGCTTATGTTTGCCGACTGCCTGCGCAGCCTCTTAACGGGGGATGAGCAGAGAAAGATACGCGCGACCGAGCGCCTGGAGCGCGAGCTCATGCAGAACGGAGACGCAGAGCTCCTGCCCCTGCTCCTACTCCTGGATCCGGCCTACCCGGAAGTTCGCGCGGCAAAGTGGGAGCGATTGTTAAAGCACTGCTATCGGAAGGGAAGTCGCAGCATTTATCTCTATGCGCTGCTTGCAAAGAGTCTCCGCGATCACAAGGAGCCTTTGACGGCACTGAGTCCGGATACCTTTGCGGCGCTCCGCTTTTTACTTCGTGAGCAGGCCATGACCAAGCCGCTTGCGCGGCGGGTGGCTGCGCTTGCGACCGCAACGGACAGCTGGGATCGGGCGGCCATGCGCGTACTTCGCGCGGTCTATGAGAAGCTGCCGCAGCAGGAACTTTTAGAAGTCTTTGTGCGCGGTGCACTGCGCCGCGGTGCGCGTGACCGTGAGGCCTATGTCTGGTATCGCGAGGCCGTGCGCTTGGATCTTCGCATCGCGGGGCTCTATGAGGCGCTCCTTGAGAGCATGCCGGAGGATGAGACCGAGGCCTTGCCGCGGGAACTGCTGTTATACTTTCTCTTTGACAACACGCTTGAAGAGGAGAGTCTTACCAAGCTCTACAAGAAGGTCTGCGAGCACCGGGAAGAAGAACCCGGTATCTGGCGCGAATACCGCCGGGATATCGAGGATTTCGGCTTAAAGCGCCTGCTTTCGGGCAAGGTGAGCCGGAGCCTCGCCGTAATCTACCGCGCCCTGCTCTGGCCGGGCATGATAGACAAGCGTCTCGCGGCGGAATTGCCGCGCATCCTGCTCACGCACTATGTTGCGGAAGAGCGGGGCGAGGCGCGCCGTTTGATTGCGGTCTATCCGGAATTGGAAAAAGAGGAGCAAGTCGCGTTCCGAGAGGGGGAGGCCTATATTCCGCTCTACTCGCCGCATGCGATACTGCTCACAGAGGACAGTGCGGGCAACCGCCGCGCGCCGAAGGCGCTGAAGCGGGAGGCTCTGTTTGACCTACCCGAATATCTGGAGCAGTGTGAAGTACTTCAGCCGGAACAGCCGGCGGTACTGCTCCGAAAACTGGATGAGCTCTTAAAGCGCGCCGCGGAGGGCGCGGAGAATTTGGACGATGAGGCCGTGAGGAGCCTGCGCTACGGCCTGGAAGAAATGCCGCTTGCGGAGAGCTGTAAGCGGGAGATACGCGCGGCCCTCCTCGCGAACAAGTCGCGCTGCGAGGCTTATCTTAAGAGCAGCGACAAGGCACTCTTTACGGAGTCGGAGCGCGCGGAGATTTTCGCCCTGCTCGTGCAGCGCGAAAAGTGGCAGGAGGCCTATGAACTCGTGCAGGAGTACCTGCCGCGGGAGCTGGATCCGGAAGCCTTGAAGCAGTTGCTCACCGAGCTTCTTCGCAGCAAGAAGGCGGTCGCGGACGAGTGCTTCACCAAGCTTGCGCTCGCGGTATTTCGGAGCGGTAAGGCGGGCGTCGAGATACTCAATTATCTGGCTGCAAACTATAACGGCGGCAGTGCGGAGATGCGCGAACTGCTCCACGCAGTCGAGGCGCAGGGGGCGGAGGCAGGCGATCTTCCGGCGCGCCTTCTTGCGGAACAGCTCTTCCTCGGCGAGCGCAGCGAGCTTCGCTGGATCTTTGCCTGCTGCGAAAAGCAGGGGGCGGTACAGCGAGAACTCGCGGAGGCCTATTTTACGGTCTGTGCGGGCGAATACGTACTCTCGGACATTCCGCTCACGGCAGACCAGGCGCGGGCCATGGAGGACTACGCGGAGCAGATGCCAAAGCTCCCGGAGCTCTATGCCTATGCGCTGCTCAAGTATTATGTGTCGCTTGACAGCCTCGGAAGCAGAGAAAAGAAATTTGCGGAGCGTTTCTTACAGTCGCTCGCCGAGCAGGATATCTTTTTGCCGGAGACAAAGAAACTGTCCGGCAGCGTGAACTTGCCGGACAGCCTCTCGGATCGCGCTGTCTTCTCCTTCCGCGGAGAAGAGGGCAAGGACTATATCATCGAGACCCGTGTCCTGCCGGGCGACGAGAACTTTCGCCGCGCGGACTGCAAGAAGCTGTTCGGGCGCATTTATCTCAGAACTACGGTGCTCTTTGCCGGTGAGACGGAGGAGTACCGCGTGACAGAGGCGGAGAGCGGCGAGGTGGTGCAGCGCGCAGTGCTGCGGGAGAGTGCGGAGCGCACGGCGCACGGCAGCAGCTATGCGCGCCTCAATCGGCTGGGGCTTTTGTTGGACGGCGAAGAGGAGAGCCTTGCGGCGGAAATCTCGGCCTATGCCGCTGCGCGCGAGGCGCGGCGTGAACTCTTTGCCTTTGACACAGATAACACGGTTTTGACAGGAGCACAGAGAGGAGCGGATGGCAATGCAATATCTGGGGATTGATCTCTCGAACACGGAAAGTACGCTCCTGTTCTCTTCGGGAGAGCGTGAGCGCACGCTCTCCCTTGCCACAATGTTATGCCGCGACGAAGAGGAGCACTGGTGCGTCGGTTCGGAGGCCTATGAAAAGAAGCTTGCGGATCGGGGGGAGATTGCGGACAACCTGCTCGGAAAGAGTGAGCGGGACGGCAGTATCCTCATCGGCGCCACGGAGTATCGCGCAATCGAATTGCTCGCGCGTTTCTTACAGCTCGCAAAACGGGAACTGCTCGGCGAGGAGAAGAGCGAGGGGCTGTGCACCGTGCTGGTGCTGCCGGACTACCGCCTTTCTTTTGTGCGTGAACTGCTAAAGCTCCTGCCGCAGTATGATTTTCCG